>JADJPF010000022.1:300000-492500 GCA_016713405.1 Blastocatellia bacterium | reverse complement strand
AGAATATTTTTATTAGATCGCTTTGATCTTCGGCAGGTAAAAGAGCAAGGCAAGAAGCTTTTATTTGGTTGATCAAGAAATAAGATATTAGAGTTTGTTCTATTACCAGAGAGATTTTTTCTGGTTCTAAACAAGTTATTTGTGTAAGTTGTAGATCAAATCGGCGTAAGAGTCTTTCCACTTGTGCAAAATCACGAATTGATTTTTTTGCCAGCCAATCAGAGATAAATACAATATTCACAGTAACCTCTTAATTTTACTTAATATATAATTAAAGTATGAAGAGCAAAATTACACAATTTTTGCTATTAAGTAAAACGATTTCCTTTTTATCTTAAAGACTATTATTTTTTGTAAATTTTCTTAAATAAAAATTAAATTTCTAGCAATAAGTTATGCTAGGATCAAAAAGTCTTAAACTTAAAAACAAGGTGATTTATGGAAGAAATTGCTATTTGTATTAGATGTCAAAGCAGTAATCCAACCTTTACCAAATATTGTCTTACTTGTGGTTTATCAATCACTGCTGAAATGAGGGTTTCGGCTAGTTCTCCAGTAGCAGTTAAAATGGCACCTATGTCTAGCTCAAGTGTAGCAACTGTTACTGCTATAAAAACAGAATTAGTAACAGACACCTCAAAAACGCCAGATCCAGAAGCACAAGCTCAAACAACAGAAGAAACCCAGTCTCAACCTAAAACTAAAGAAGGGGGTTCAAGTTGGTTAAGTAGATTCTTAAGCCGTTCTTAAGTTAAATAGTTTTTAAGTAAGGGTTTATGCTTCCATCTTCAATTAAGAAATTTCCTATTTTAGAAATGGTTCAATGCCCAAATTGTTCCCATGCTATTGATCAGATGGGGAGGCGTACCCATTGCCAAAAGTGTGGCAAGCAATTAACGGTTCTATGTATTAACTGTCAAACAAATAATTCAATACTCTTTCAAAATTGTATGCAATGTAATAGTGATTTTCGGCTTTTAGCCGTAGAGCATTTTACTAAACAAGTTGCTAAGTTAGAGTTTGATTTAGCAGAATTTTATCGATTAGACCAACTTTACAAAAAGGCTACTACAATAGAAAAGCTATCTCGCTTAATTATTCCTGCGCTATTATTTATCTTAGGTCTTCCAGCCTGGTATTTTTCCACTAATATTTGGGGGTTGTTATTGCCAGTAGATTTAGCATTTATTGGTTATTTGGTGGTACGATTTTATGGACAAAAATTCATAGCCAAACAAATAGAAATCCCAATAGAATTTTTACAACGTTGGCAACCTATTGTTTTAGCGGCTAAAAAGCTAGAAGAAAAAAATTTTCAGATGGAAAAAGAGTTAACTTATTATCAAAATGAATTAAATCGTTTTAGACAAAAAAATAGTTAACTGTATAAATCTTACAAGTTTATGAAAAGTCATCTTGAAAACCCATTTAGAATCTTAGGTGTTAATGCTAATATATCTCGAAGAGTTTTAAGAGAGCTACAACAATTCTTACGAACTAGGCTTAAAATAAAGCAAAAAATAACTGTTAAAGACCCCCTAGCTTTTCTTGGTAATATTACAGCAACAGAAATAATAATTAGGGAGGCAACCAGCTATTTAGATAAGCCTAATCAAAGACTGAAAGCAAGATTATTTTGGTTTACAAATACCTGTAACATTGATGAAAAAGCTTTAAGTTTTCTTTTATCTAATGAGTTACAAGCAGCTATTGATCAATGGCAGATGGACGATCAAATAAATTCAAAAGTAAATTTAGCCCGACTATATTTATTTTTGATAGTGGCAAATTTTAATAACACAATAAAATACTGGGAAAAAGCTTTAGCACTTTGGCAGGAAGTTTTAGCAAGTGAAAAATTTTGGCTAGCTTTTACTGACTGGGAAATGACTAGCGGGTTTGAACCTCCTGCAACTAATTTAGACTTAAGAGAATTTCGCACACAGGCTTTATCATTGGTTTTAGAGCCTTTTCAGCATCAATTGACTCAAGCAATTGCTAGCGAAAATACATATATCGCAGAACAACTTTTAAAGCTATTAACTATTAGTAATTTGCCGAAAAATTTAATTAAAAGTCTAGAAAAGTCTATTTTTGAAGAAATTTTAGCAAACACATCTCGAACATTAGACAAACTTTTTAGCTCCTTAAATAAGTCTCTTGCAAAAGAAGGCCAGCTATTAGAAAGTAAACGCAAGGCTTGTGATCAAGCTTATCAAACCTATAAAGCTGAACTATTACCTAGATTAAACTATATTTCGCAACTACTTGATTTAGAATCAGATATACTAAGCAACCTAAAAGAAAAACTAGCAGAATGCTTAAAAAAAATTGCTAATAGTTATTTAATAGAAGCAGAAAGTTATTCTAATTATGAAAAGCTCTTAAAAGAAGCTTTGGCCTTAATTCCAGAAACAATTTTAGCCGAGCGAATAAAACAAGATCTTGCTCAAGTAAATGACCGACGTACTAAACATTATTTAGAAACAGGTAATAAATATTACAATGCTGAACGCTATCAAGAAGCTATTGACACTTATCGGGAAGCAATAGAAATTAACCCAACTTCAGCAACAGCTTATTTTCATTTAGGGTTAACCTACCGCAAGCTTGCACGTTATCAAGAAGCTATTGACGCTTTTAAGAATGCAATTATTTATGATCCTGATAATAGCGAAGCTCAGTTTAATATAGCTTTTTTATATACTAAGCTAGCGCAGTTTTCCTTAGCACTACCTTTTTATCAAACAGCTATCCAACTACAACCAAATTACCCGGAAGCATATTTTTATTTAGGTATAACTTATGATGAGTTAGGACAGTTTGAAGAAGCGAGTGTTTCTTATCAACAAGCAATTAGTTTTACAAATGTTTATCCAGAAGCACATTATCAACTAGCTGTTACTTTGACTAAGCAGGACAAATATAAAGAAGCTATTGCAGCTTACCAAGAGGCTTTGCGCTTAAATCCAGAAAATAGCAAAGCCAGTTATAATTTAGGGTTATTATATTTTCAACTAAGTGAATACACTGAAGCTATTAACTCTTTTCTATTAGCTATTCGTCATAAAGCCAATTATGAGGAAGCTTTTTATCAGCTTGGTCAAGTTTATGAAAAATTATCAAATTATGAACAAGCTATTGCAGCCTACCAACAAGCTATTTGCCTTAAACCAAGCGATGTAGAAGCCCATTTTTGTTTAGCAAAACTTTATTTAGCAACAACCAAATATAATGAAGCAATTAATATTTATAAACAAGTAATTATTCTTAGTCCAAAACTTTCACAAGCTTATTTTCAAATGGGTTTATGTTATTTTCACTTAAACAACTTACCAGCAGCCTTAACAGCATATCATCAAGCTTTAGAGCATCAGCCAAGCTATGAAGAAGCTTATTTTCAAATAGGCTTAATTTATGAAAAACAAACTCGGTTTCAAGAAGCTATTGATAGCTATAAACAAGCTATAAAACTTAATAGTAATTATTCGTTGGCAATTGAAGCTTTAGAGCGTGTGGATCAACTAGCAACTAACTACAGTGATAGCTTACCTAATATTTCTTATAGCTCATCAACCTTAGATTTTTCTGAACTTTTTCAGACGGCTTTAGAACAAACTCAAACAGAAAATTATCAAGAAGCTATTAAAATTTACAAGCAAATTATTTTACATCAAGCAAATAATATCAAAGTACACAATAATTTAGCAGAAATCTACAATAAATTAGGACGTTATCAAGAAACAATTTTTGTTTATCAGACATTAACGCAGCTTTCTCCCAAAGAGGCAAAAAATTTTTATAATTTAGGGGTAGCTTATAGTAAAGCAGGCCAGTTTTCCGAAGCGATAGTAGCCTATCATCAATCTATTAGGTTAGATAACCACCAAGTTGACTCACATTTTGCTTTAGGAGTAGCTTACAGCAAAATAAACCAGCTAAAAGAAGCAGTTGAAGCCTACAAGCAAGTATTAAATTTAGCTCCAGAACACGCCAACGCCTATTATAATTTAGGAGTTGTTTACCGGAAATTATCTAAATTCCTTGAAGCGTTAGACAATTTTAAGCAAGCATTACGTTATAAACAGACAGCAGCAACGCATTATAATCTTGGCTTAGTTTATGAAAAATTAAACCGTCAACAATATGCTAAACAAGAGTATCAAAAAGCATTGAAACTTGATCCAAATCACCAACAAGCAAAAAATAGCTTAAAAGCTATTGAAAGTAATTTAAGTTCTCATCAAAAAGCTTTTGAAGCAAGTTTTCCTGTAGTAAATATTATTTCATCAAATAATTCTAAAAGTAATCAGCAAAATAGCTCATCAAATTCTAATAAAGCTATACAAAATACTTTAGCAAATTACCAAGAAATAGCTAAAAATAATCCTAATGATGTAATGGCACAATATAATTTAGGAATTGCTTATAGCAAAGCAAGTAAATATCAAGAAGCTATTAAATCCTTGCAACAAGCTATTTTATTAAAAAATGACTTTGCGGCTGCGTATTTTGCTTTAGGTGTCGCATATAGCAAAATAGCTCTTTATCAAGAAGCTATCGGAGCTTATAAGTTAGCAATCGCCACTAACCCTAAAGATATGAATAGTTTCTATAATTTAGCAACTGTTTACCGAAAGTCTCAACGCTATGATGAAGCTATAGCAGCATTTCAAAAAACCATTGAATTTAGCCCAGAAAATGCCAAAGCGCGTTATGGGTTGGGGCTAACTTATGTATTAATTCAGGATGGGCACGCGGCTTTAGCTGAATATGAAAACTTAAAAAATCTCGATGCAAGCCTTGCAGATGAATTATTTAATCAAATAGGAAAATAGTTTATGTCTGAAATGTTGGCTATACCTAAAGAAATGCTAGCCACTTTTGCAGTAGAAGTATGGCGATTGACCCAAAATATAGAAAAATCACCTACAAATATAGTAGCTTTGCGCTATTCACTAAGAAAGCTTCGTCAAGCTTTAGAAGTAGAAGGATGTGTATTTTTAGATTTAACAGGAAAAAATTATGATTCTGGGCTAGCAATAGAAGTTGTTGATATAGAATCAGATAACCAAACAACAGACTTAACAGAACTAATAATTAAAGAAATGCTTGTACCAATTATTTTATTTCAAGGCAAATTATTAGTATCAGGGCAAGTAATTTTAGCTAAACCAACTTTAGAGGGCCGTTATGAGTAATACAATCAACTATGGTATTGATCTAGGAACAACTAATTCTGCCATTGCTAAATATGAAAATAATGATGTTAAAGTGTTTAAGAACCGCGATCAGATGGATGTAACGCCGTCTGTTGTTAGAATAGAAAAAAGTGGACGAATAATTGTTGGTAAAAGGGCTTATCAACTTCTCTATGAAGATTTTGAAAATGTAGACAGCGGTTTTAAGCGTTGGATGGGACAAAGCGATCCAAGGTATTTTAAGGCAGCTAATAAATCTTTGACAGCAGAAGAGTTGTCTGCTGAAGTCCTAAAATCTGTGTTAGAAGATGCTCGCCAAGCTAGTGATGAGCAAATTTCTTCGTCAGTGATAACTGTTCCTGCGGCTTTTGGACAATTGCAATGTGAAGCAACGGCTCGCGCTGCTAATTTAGCAGGTTTAGCAGAATCTCCGCTTCTCCAAGAACCTATTGCAGCCGCTATTGCTTATGGAATTAGCCCTGATATGAGGATATGCGGTGTTTAGTTTATGATTTAGGCGGAGGAACCTTTGACATTGCAGTAGTTTCTACTAAAGAAGGTCAACTTACCGTTTTAGAACATCGTGGAAATAATATGTTTGGAGGCTTAGATTTTGATCGTCTATTGGTTAGAAAACTCTTTTGGCCTAAGTTACAGCAATCTTTTAATTTACCAGATGTTAGCAAAGCAATTTCGTCTTATCGTCGGTTAATTCAAATCCTTCATCGAGAAGCCGAGCAAGCTAAAATCGATTTAAGTTTTGCAGAAAAAGTTACTGTTAGCATTTTTAATGTTGGCGCGGATGAAGATTCAAAGGAAATTGAAACAGAGCTAGAAATTACTAGAAAGGACTTAAACCCTTTGGTAGAGCCGCTTATAGCTAAAACCATCCAGTTATGTCATCAAGCGATCAATGATGCACGAATTAGCACAACAGACATAGCTAAAATTATTTTGGTTGGTGGCCCGACTCAAATGCCAATTATTCGAGATATGTTGAGCGCAGAATTAAACGTTCCCCTAGATTTTAGTATTGATCCAATGACGGTAGTTGCTAGAGGTGCAGCAATTTACGCTGGAACGCTACCTAAACAAACACCAAAAATTAATTTAACAAAAAGCAACGCTATAAATATTGATTTAGCTCATGAAAGCGTTTGGCCTGAGACTAGTTGTTTGGTTGCTGGTCAAATTTTAGACTCTACAACAGCTAAGTTAGAAGTGTTGATTGAGTCGGACAGTAAACATTGGACAAGTGGATGGCTACCTGTTGTTGATGGCTATTTTGAAACCAATGTCCAACTTTTAATAGAAAAAACAACTAATTTCCAAATTTCGCTTAGAGATGAAAAAGGCAATATTTTAGCTGTTAATCCAGACTCTTTTGCTATTCGTCATGGCCTAGTACTGTCTGAACCACCTTTGCCACATTCAATTGGGGCTGAATTTGTTCGTTTAGATGGCTCTACTGTAGTAGAAAAAATTTTTCCTCGCTCTACCCCGCTTCCAGCACAAACAATTGTTCATTGCAAAGCTGATAAAACCCTTAGACCAAGCCAGCCAGAAGACTATATTGCTATTAAAATTTGGGAAGGTGAATCGCCAGATCCAGAAGCAAATATTTGGGTAGGAGCATTAAAAATTAGTGCTGCACATATCCGCCGACCTTTGCCAGAAGGCTCAGACATAGAGTTAAGCATTGCTATAAATACATCTCGACTTATGGAAGTAGAAGCATTTGTCCCAATTTTAAACCAGCATTTTTCACAAGGTGTTTATATTCCTGATGAAAGCAAAGAAAAAGTAATTGAAAAGGTTAAAAAAATCCAATTTGAGCTAGACCGTTACTTCCATAAATTAAATAACTTAGAATCAATGGCTGAAGAAATAGACTTGCTTTCTCTAAAAAAAGAGCTAAAAGCATTAAGAGCTAAACTTGAAGACATCTATTTATCTGGTCATCGCCATCTAGCTAATCCAGAAGTACAAGATCCAGGAGATGCTAGAGTAGTTTTTGAAGAATTTCGTGAAGTGCGCGGACGAATGGGAGATATAGAAAGAACGCTTCAGACGGAAGGAAAAATGCTTTTTGCACTTCGCAAGTTTGAATGGGAAAAAGCTGATGCTCAAATGGTGCTAGAAAAATGGGGCAATAAGCTAGAAAAGAAAGAACTTGAGCTACTTTGCCGAGAAGCTGAACGTTATGTTGAGCGCGAAGATGAAACAGGTTTAGAGAAAGTTCGTAGTGAGCTAGAGTCACTTAGTTGGAGAGTCAGATTTAAGCAAAATGATTTTTGGAAAGAAACTTTAGAGCATTTAAGCCAACCTCATTTTGTTTTTACCAATAAAGAGCTAGCAGAAAAACATTTTAGTCAAGCTCGTGAGGCTTTAGACCAAGAAAAATGGGAGCAGTTAAAAGATCATATTATTGAGCTATGTAAATTACTGCCACAAGATACAGGGGAAATTGATAAACAAAAAATTCTTAGAGCAGGAATTAGACGCGGCTAAATTTACGAGGATTTAATGAAAGAACAATTAAAAAATATTATTGAGCTAATTAAAGCTAATAAAATTCGTGCAGCTATTGTTATTTTTATTTTATTAGGTGTCCTATCTGTATTAATTGTTGCAGCTATTGAAGTTCACAAACATTTAACAATAGATGTTATTGCAGGATTAATTAAAAAATATGGTTACTACACAATTTTTGCGCTAGTTATGTTAGGAAATATGGGTGTGCCTGTGCCAGAAGAATCCCCTGTTATTTTGGCTGGTTATGCTTCACATGAAAAATGGCTAAATTATGAAGTGGCTGTAATCGTCTGCATTGTTAGTGCTATTCTTGGCGACAATATCGGCTATATGATAGGTAGACGAGGCGGCAGACCTTTGATTTTACGCTATGGTAGATACGTAGGGCTAACAGAAGCCAAATTAAACAATTTAGAAGGTTTTTTTGAGCGTTATGGAGACAAAACTGTATTTGTTGCGCGTTTTATTGCTGGACTTCGTTGGGCAGCTGGCCCTTTAAGCGGTGCTGCTCGTATGCCTGTTGGACGTTTTATGTTTTATAACGCTACAGGTGCAGTAGTTTGGGTGTTTATTATGACCCAACTTGGTTATCACTTAGCTAGCAATTTACCTTATGTATTAAAATTAGTTGGACAAGCAAAAATATTTATTATTGGTGGAGCGATAATAGCTTTTATTGCTTATAGATACCATAAAAAACGCAAACTTGCAGCAGCAGATCAAAAAGCTTAGTAGAAAACTAATTAGTTATTTATGCTTTTTCTTTTAAGAAAAGTTTGGAGATGGGATAAGAAAATCCTGTAACAGTATCATCTAAAACTAACATATCATTTTCTTGTAAGGTGATAAAGCTAGTAAAAGAGCGATAAACTGTTACAACGCGTTTTTTGGGGTTAATTAAAATAACAACGCTAACACCAAAATCAAGCCAAGTTTGAACTTTTTCTTCAACCTCTTTTTTAGCATCATTAGGGGAAATGACTTCAATAACCAATTCAGGAACAGTAAGTTAAGTAACCATCAGGAATTTCTGATTCTGGTAAACGCTCTTTGCTAATAAAGCTAACATCAGGTGCTATTACAGTATCTGGATTTGTTTTTATTTTATAACCTGTTTCTGCTGCATAAACTGTGCCTAAATCATTATCCTCTACAAAAATACCTAATTTTGCTCCAAATCTCATTGCTAAAACGCCATGTTTACCTCCGGCTGGGGACATTTTCCTTAATTCTCCTTGGATTAGCTCATATCTAAAACCATCTTTTGGCATTTGTAATAATTCATTTGCTGTCATTAAAGTTTTAATAGCGGACATAAAAACTTACCTCACTTTAAGTTTTATCTTGACATTAAAGAAAGTTCGCTGCTAGGTAAAACTGCATCAGCCCAAAGCGGACGATGATCAGAGCAGTTACTTTCCTGTTCAACATTAGCCCTAGTAATTTGTAAATTACGTGTGTAAATCCAGTCTAATTGAGGTCGCCAGAAAAGAAACTTAGCTGTGTAATGAGAGCCAAATAAGAAGGGTGAGAAAAAGCCAGCATCGGCTAGCATTTCATCTAAATATGAAGTGTGTCGAGGTCGAAAAGTGTTAAAGTCTCCAGCAATGATTGTTGGAATATGATAATGCTCATTTGAAGCAGAAATCACAGGATAAAGTTGTTCTCTACGTTTTAGAGCATTGATATGTGTGTCTAAATGGACGTTATAAACCCGGATTTTTTCACTACCAACTAGTATAGTTGCACCCATTGCAACACGACTACGGGTTTTAATTAATCTTTCATAACGAGGTAGTGGAAGGATTTCTATATCTGTCATCGGGTAGCGGCTAAGGATTGCTAGGCCGTGTGTACCCCGACGAGTTAAGCGGGCAGGTAAATAACAAGCATGATAGCCAAGTCTATTAGCTAGAAGTTCTGTTTGGTTTAAGCGAAGTTTTTCTTCAACTTCTTGAAGTAAAATAACATCTCCTAGAGCTAGTCTAGGTTTTTGTAATTCATCAATAATCCGTTCTAGCTTTTTTCCACAATGTGCATTAAGGCTAACAATTCTAACTTGTTGATCATCAGAGAGCAGACCTTCTAAATTTTCTTTTGTGGAAGAAAGTAGACCTAAACTACCTATTAGTTGTTGTTTTTTTCTTACCCACTCAATCAATTTTTTACCTACTACACTACTTATACTTTAGGCAAAATTACAGTTTTGTTAGGGAAAAATGGTTTTCCCTAACAAAAAAATCTGCTTCTATACTAACATTATCTGCTTTTTATGCAACAGATAATCTAGCCACAAATTAGATAACTTTTCCTGCAAAGAATTTGCTCGTAGCCTATCATTTAGATTAGGAAAATCTACTAGGTCTAGCTTTTGATCTTGATTAAAGCAGGAGAAAACAAAACTTTCTTTTCCTGTATCAGGATCAATATGCTTTTGTAGGCATTGAGCGCAAACTTCTTTCATCATACATTGCATAGGTGAGTTAATACTTCCAATAGCAATATGATTAGGGCTAAATTGTTCAGCCAAAATGCTACTACGGGCATCTTTAACGGCTGCCATCATTCTATCGCTACCAATAGCAATAATTCGGTCAATTTTACAAAGTTGCATTGGGGTTTGACCCATTTCACCACTTGAATAAGCTTGGATAGCTTGAACAATATTGCCTCGGAAAGTTCGGTCTTGAGGTCGATTTTCATTAGTAGGGATCATTTCGCCAGCATCTACAGACCAAATTACCATATCAGCAGCTTTTTCAATCTCTTCGCGCTTGTACATATCACCAGCCTTACGATAACCAGCAAAATAAATTACCCAATTTCCATTTTTACGTAGTGCTTCGGCAATAGAGAAAAGTACAGCATTTCCAAGACCGCCACCAACCAACATAACTTTTTCATTTTCAGGGATTTCTGTAGGTGCGCCAGTTGGCCCCATGACGATAACTTTTTGTCCTGGTCGTAAGCTAGCACAAAGACGCGAGCTAACACCCATTTCTAGTACAATCATACTAAGCCAGCCTTTTTCTTTGTCTACCCAAGCACCTGTCAAGGCTAGACCTTCCATCATTAAAGTAGAACCATCTATAACTTCACTATCTACTTCAAAGTTTTGTAAGCGGTAAAATTGGCCTGGTTCAAATTTTCTAGCTGCTAATGGTGCGCGAACAATAACTTCAACAATTGTAGAGGTAAGTCTATCAACTCTAACAACTTCTGCTGTTAGCTCATCATTTAATTTATCAACTAAAGTTTGGAATCTTTCGTCTCTCTCTGCTTGTTTAGTTGGGTCTAAATTAGCTAAGTCTTTAGCAAAAATCTTGCAAACGTGTAAATAGCCGTGTTTAGCTGAAGCCATAGCCTTTACAACATTTCCAGCATAGGCAGGATGATTATCACCATAATAACTAATGTAATGACCATCTTTTTCATAAGAAGTAAAGAAAGCTTCATCTCCAGCACCAGCAACAAGACTAATTTGTCCATTTTCATCAACTTCTTCTTTGTAGCCAGCAAAGAATTGATTCCATTTATCTAACTTAAATGTGCCAGGTCGCTCTTTCTCATAAATAATATTTGGGCTAGTACCTGCTGCAACACAGACTGTTTTAGCTGGTAAAGTTACAAATTCACCGCTTTGTTGCCATTTGCCTTCTTCATTTAATTTTGCTCGTTCAAAACGTAGGGCAGATACAGCACCATATTTATCAGGAATTGCTTCAACAGGGCTAAGATTTTCTATAAATGCAATGCCTTCTTCTAAGGCTTTGATTACTTCTTCGTGATTTAATCTATAGGCAGGAGAATCAACCAAAGTTTTACGGTAAACTAAGGAAACCCCACCCCAAGAACGAACTAGCGGGACAAAATTAGGCTCTTCACCTATGCGGCGAGCGCGTAAACGTTCTTCCCGGATTTGACGACCATGGTCTAAAAATACTTGTAGAATCTGCTTTTCTTCCTCATTTAGCATTGACCAAATTCGGTCTTCTCCAAGTTCTTGAGACATTTTTTCAAAATGATCTAAAGTTTTTTCAACTTGGATAGGATAATAAGCAAAAAGCTCCGTTGCTGTATCAATACCAGTTAACCCACCACCAATAACAATTGCTGGAAGTTGGACTTGGAGATTGGCAAGGATAGATTTTTTATAAGCCCCTGTTAATTGAAGTGCCATCAAAAAGTCTGAAGCTTTGCGAATACCACGAATCAAATTATTTTTCATTTGTACAATGGTAGGTTTACCAGCCCCAGTAGCAATAGCAATATGGTCAAAACCCATTTCCCATGCGTCTTCTATTGAAAATGTTCCGCCAAACCGGACACCTCCATATAGTTTAAGCGTTTTGCGACGCATTAAAGTTAAATAAATCATAAATAGGAAATTTTTATCCCAGCGGACTGTAATTCCATACTCTGAAACACCGCCAAAGCCTAATAAAATACGCTCGTCTAGCTCTTTACAAAATTCTTGAATATTTTGAATTGGCTGGGGAAAAGTTTTTTCATCGCCAGTTAATTCTTTTGGTAATGGCTCAATTTTTTAGTCCATCAACTCCAACGACTCCAAACCCTTCATTAAGTAAATAATGTGCTAGGGTGTAGCCTGCTGGCCCCATTCCAACTACTAAAACATTTTTTCCATTGTAGGGAAGCATATAAGGACGGCGAACATTTAGCGGATTCCAACGTGTTAGCAAGCCGTAGATTTCAAATCCATAAGGCAAATTAAGTATATCGGTTAAAACTCCGGTTTCAACTTGAGGGATATTGACAGGCTCTTGTTTTTGGAAAATGCAGCTTTTCATACAATCGTTACAAATCCGGTGGCCTGTACCGGGTGCCATTGGGTTATCAATCATTATTGTTGCTAGTGCTGCTAGGGAATGTCCATCACGTTTTAAGAGATGTGCTTCAGAGATTTTTTCATCCAAAGGACAGCCCTTTAATGGAATATTAAGCGGATTTTTACGATAGCTAAGATCCTTTTCTACAAAGCCTTTCGAGCAAGAATCTTTCTCACGTTCATGACAATAAAGACAATAATCTACTTCATGATAGACCTGCTTAAAGTTATTTCGTCGGTCTGTTAGCTTAAAGCCATCTCGACGGCGTAAAAGTTTTTCTGGGCCAAAAAACATTTCTTGCAAATCTTTTTTAGGGCGATTTAGCTTAACAAGTTGTTGATATTCAAGATTTTCTGGATGTTTATAAGAAAGCCAATCTGCAACTTCATGATGAGTTTCTGATGAGTGATAACGTACAAACGACCAAGCTTCTAACATAGTCAAAAGACGCTTAATAAATTTATGTTCACTTCGTGCTGCAACAGTTTCTGCTGGATAAGTTTCAAGTTCCTTTTCTGTTAACTCACAATCTAATAATAAAACTTGCATTATTGCTTGATTTTGCAGCACTTTATGAAGGTTGGTGACACTTTCACGGCTAGCTTCAATTAAAGGGTTTTTAGCAGGATTAATAAAGTGTTTATCATATTCCTTTTCCCAATTAACTAGCGTTACAACCATTTGAGCCATACCAAACTCTGCATCAACTTCCCAAAGAGTATCAGCAAAAGCCACTTGTTGCAAAACCTGGGCTTGGGTACGAAGTAACACAAGATCTAGCTCTGGCAACTGTGCCAAAGTATATTTTTTCATAGAGCGAGACATAAAATTACGCTTTAGTTGCATAACTAATTTTTCTCGTTCTGTTTGTGCTTTTATTTTCTCTGTTTCTTCTCCAACAGGAAAAAGCTTTTCTAAAAATGTGCCTAATTGTTGAGCCATTCTAACAATTATGTCAGATTCTGCTTTTGGTGTTAGAGTGTGATTTTTTCCTGCACTAGCCAAATATGGTTCCCAAATTTGCCAAAGTTCTGGAGCATCTTCTTTTACTTTTTTGTAAAACAAATCTGCCAACTCTTGTAGCTTCTCAGGTTTATAAAGATCTGAGTAATGAAAATTGCCTATTCCAAGTTGAAAATTTTGATTTTCTTTTATGGAAAAAGTGGGTAAATCAGAAAGAGAAAAATTCATGATGCTATTAAGTTCTTTCATTTTCTTTTAGATACGGGCCTTTGCTTTATTATTAATTTTAAGTTTACAGTTGGGGCTGTAGTTGGAAAACTTGAAATTTTATCATAGCAAAAATCACTCTAACAACTTATCAAAGCTATAATGCTAAATAGTTGGTTTTCCAAATTTTGATGCTCAAAGATATTAGTTTGGAAGCCAAAAGCAGGAACATTTTTAGCCTAAGAGACAAATCTCAAGCTAAAAATGTATATAAGTTTTTGATTATGATATTTTAGAGTTGGCACAATTATTATTCATAACGCAGTGCAACAAGTGGATCAACTTTTGTGGCTCGACGTGCTGGAATATAACAAGCAATTAAAGCGACTAAGATTAAAAAGCCTGAAACTAAAATAAAAGTTATTGGATCCGTAGTGCTAACACCATAAAGAAGGCTACTGATAGCACGACTACAAGCTATTGCTCCTATTAAACCAATCCCTACACCAATTAAGGCTAGTTTCATTCCTTGTTTAATTACCATTCCTACTACATCTTGTGTTTGCGCACCTAGTGCCATACGAATGCCTATTTCATGTGTGCGCTGTGAAACAGAGTAGGACATTACGCCATAAATCCCCACTGATGAAAGCACTAAAGCAATTGTTGAAAATAGACTTAATAAAACAATTCCAATACGCCGAGAAGCAATTGAATCGCCTACTCTTTGATTCATTGTTTTAATATCAAAAGTTGGTTGATCTTTATCTATAGCTAAAATTTCACTACGAATAGCACTAGAATAACCTAGCGGATCCGTCATGGTTTTAATAGCTAAATTTATTTGGCTAATAGGTGTTTGATTATATGGGCGATACATATGAATTAAGTGTTCATCTTCTGTTAATTCATCATAACGAATGCTAGAAACTACTCCAATAATCTCCATCCAAGGATTTTCCTTAGTATGATCACCACTTTTTAGCCTTTTACCTACTGCTGAAGTGTTGGGCCAAAAGCGTTTAGCAAAACGCTCATCTATAATTGCTACCGCAGGAGTATCAGCTTTATCTTGCTCAGTAAAAAACCTCCCAGCAATTAGCTTTATCCCCATTGTATTAAAGTAATCTGGTGAAATTGCTCCAAATTCTGTTAAAGGTAATTTGCCATCTGTTACAGGAAAATCTTCTGTAGAAAAACTGGTTTGATTACCTCCGTTTTGCAGTGGAAGTCTATTGATTGTAGCTACAGATTTTATCCCTGGTACAGCCGCTAATTTCGTAAGTAATTGATTATGAAAGTTTATGCGGTCAGTAGGCTCTGGATACTTTGTTTTAGGTAAATTAACAGTCATAGTAAGAATGCTATCTGGATTAAACCCTGTATCTAGCCTTTGTAAATTAACAAAGCTTTTAATAAAAAGCCCTGCATTAATTAATAAAACTAGTGCAATAGCAATTTCACCTATTACTAACAAACTACGCAATTTTTGTTGTTGTTGGCTGGTAGTGTTACGGCTTGTTTCTTTTAATGATTCGGTTAAATCTAGTTTTGTAGCTTGTAGGGCCGGAACTAAACCAAAAATTATCCCTGTTGCACAAGATAGGCCCAAAGTAAAAGCTAGCACATATCCATCTACTTTAATATCAGACACGCGAGGCATGTTTTCTAGTCCAGCAAAAGCTATTAAAGCATCAATTCCCCAAATTGCAATTAGCAGGCCAAATAATCCTCCAGTTAATGACAAAATCAAGCTTTCTGTTAAGAGTTGTCGAATTATTCTTAAGCGATTTGCACCTAAAACACTACGAATAGCTATTTCTTTACCACGGCTTACAGCACGTGCAAGCATTAAATTAGCTACATTAGCACAAGCAATTAGCAAAACTGCTCCAACAGCAGCTAAAAGCAGTAATAAGCCTGGTCGTACATCTCTAGTAGCTCGCTCATACAATGAAACTACTACTACTTTATTATCTGGGTTAGTTTTAGGATGAAGTTCTTCTAACTCTGCGGCAATTGTAGCTAAGTCTTTATCAGCTTGTTCTATTGTGACATTAGGCTTTAATCTAGCTACACCATATAAACCAGGATGGTTTCCTCGATTCCAATTAGGGTCACTCGCACTTAATCCAACAGGAGTCCAAAGTCTTACTTGACGAGGAAATTCAAATTTTGGTGGCATAACTCCAATAACTGTATAGCTTTGGTTATTAAGTGTTAGATTTTTCCCTAAAATATCACTTTGACCACCAAAGCGGCTTTGCCATAGTTGATAACTTAATATAACAACAGGGCTTGCACCTGGTTTATCTTCTTCTGGTAAAAAAATACGTCCTAGTATTGGCTTTGCTCTTAATGCTACAAACATTTCCCGTGAAGCCTGAGAACCTGCTATTCGTTCGGGTTCTCCTTCGCCTACAAGGTTATAGCTTTGATTACGAAATACCCCTATAGATTCAAAAACTCTATTTTGATCTCGCCAATCCTCAAAATTAGGATAAGCAATAGACATGTTGTCTAATTGAGAGCTTTTTTCTGAGAGAAAGATTAATCTCTCTGCTTCTTCATAAGGTAGGGGTTGAAGCAGCACAGCATTTACTACACTAAAAATAGCACTATTAGCACCAATACCTAAAGCTAGAGCAATTATTGCAATGATTGACACAGCCCAATGCTTTTTTAACATCCGAAAGCCATATTGGAGATCTTTAATAAAAAGCTGCATAGTAAATGCCTCCAGAAATTAAAAATGCTTTAAAAATAGAAATCGGGGACTGGTAAATATTTAGATAACGCATTACACTCCGCCAATCCCTAGTCCCCGATTCGCAATTATTTTAATGTCAATTCCTATGCCAAAGATTTTATTTCTCCCTAGTCTAAGAAAATAAAGTAGTTATTTTTATTATTATTAAATGCTAATTCTAAAATTTTGACCGTTTATGGGACAACACCGTCCCAAATAATTACAAATAACTAAACTCTGTTAGCTCTTTTAAGTACAAGTCTTGGCCCAACCCAACCGCCATTAAAAAAATACTCTGTTTCTGATGCCGAATAAGTCTTAACTTTCCCTACATCAGGTGTAAAAGTTAAGTTTGTAGCTTTTTTCCAATCAATAGAAGTAGGGTAGTTTTTCGCGCTATAATCAAACCAAACTTGGCCGCTATTATCCCAATCTAGCGTTCCTCTCCCAGTTATTGACTTGCCTTGTTTAATATCAACTGTCATTGTTCCTGATAACGCCATATAAATTCCTCCTGTTTATAACTTACTTATTTAAGTAAGTAAATAAAGTTTTCAGTCTACATAAATCTTTACTGAGTAAAGCGAAATAGCTTTAATAAAGACGACATTGGCTATAAGAGGAATTTTTTACAGCTAATTAATTTTCTTTAAGTAATTTTATAGTTGCTAGTCTAGTGTAAAGTGATCCACCTGCTCTTAAATCGCTACGCATAACAATAAGTTCTGAAACATCAAAATTTATTGGATCAAATTTCATTGTTGATAATTTCTCAGCTAGTTCCTGTGCATTACCTTCTTTAACTCGCCCTAGGGTAAGGTGTGGCGAAAATGGATAATCTGATCTACCAAAACCTGCTTTGACTAATTCTTGTTCTATATGCTTTTGCAATGATAATAAACTTTTGCTTGTGTCATTAATGCCAATCCAAAACACTCTAGGCCGTTTTGTATTTGGAAAAGTTCCTAGTCCAGATGCAGTAATGGCAAAGCTATTTGTATTTTGGCTAGCTTGTTCAACACAAGATTTAATAGTAGAAACTTGATCTTTAGTAACGTCTCCTAAAAATCTTAGAGTCAAATGTAAATTACTAGCTTTAACCCAGCTAATTTTTGCTTTACTTTGTTTTTTTAGTTCTTCTGTTACTTTTTCTAATTGTGTTTTTAAGTTGTTTGGCAGTTCAATACAAATAAAAGTGCGTATCATCTCATTCATAAAATATTTTTCCTAAGTTTATTAAATTAATTATTTTAATTATTTTTCAATTTGGTTTTTCAGGAATATCTAAATATTTTTCAATTTGACTTTTTAGATATTTGGCAATTTTTTTAGTAATGATATTTGGTAATATTTCAATAACATTATTATTTATTAAAACTGCTTGTAGTTGATAATCATCCAAAGAATTTTTCTTGTAGAAAAGGTGTTTAATAAGATTAACTTTTACCTCTTTATTGATACCCATAGGAAACGGGCCTTCCAAAACATCTATTTTATCTTTGTCTACTTTTATTACTCTAGTATTTAGAACAGTTGCTAGTAGCGCGTAGCCCATCATTAAGGCTAATACTCCTCCAACCCAGTAAAAACCAAAATAAATAATTGCGCTAATAACTAATAAGAATACTGATAATCCTAAGACTGTATCTTTATCAAAAGTGCTATAAGATATAGTTATTCCATTATTATTTACTTCTAAAGTAACTTCTTTAGGTTTAGATATTTTCTTAGTTTTAGTAAATATTTTTTCATTACTTTCTATTTTTGAGAGATTTATAGATGGATTTTCTCCAACAATTACAACAAAACAACGGGAGCAATAACCTGTTTCTGCATCAAATTGATCTGTTTGATGACAAATTTCACAACGTGTTGGCAAGGATTGAGAGATTATTTTTAATTTAGCCATAATTTTATAATTAATATTGCTTTAAGTAACTTTAAGTAACTATCTTTTAGATTTTACTATAATTTATTTACAAAACTAGCATTTTATCTATTTTATTCTAGTAGACTTTTCCAGCCAGACTAGCACTATTTTATGAAAAGTCTTACAATCCCAAAAATACCAAAAGCGAAAATTCCCTTATTTTTTTAAGGTTTTCTTATAACCCTTTAGTGGCTAGGTTTTAGCAATGAAAGAAAAGTTTAACTTAAAAAAGAAACTTTCCCGGCTCTTGATGTTAGATTTGCTCAAGGGGCTAGCCCTTACTTTTAAGTATAACTTCAAAGCTTTGACCCAAGCCCGCCAAGGTGGAAACCCCTCTAGCCCTATTTATACAGAATGTTATCCAGAAGAACGACCCAAAGTAGCCGAACGCTTTCGCGGCGCACCTCGTCTTAATCTTGACCCTGAAAGCGGGGAAACTCTTTGTATTGCTTGCAATCTTTGTGCTGTGGTTTGTCCAGAAAACTGTATTAATGTTGGTGCTACAAGTAGACTTTATACAGAAGATGGTAAACAAAAGAAAAAAAAGGTTTTAACTACTTTTGTTTATGATACTTCTCGTTGTATGTTTTGTGATTTATGTGTGGAAATTTGTCCCACAGATTGCATAGAATTAACTCAAGAGTTTGAGTTAGCAACTTACTCGCGTTCTGGTCTAGTTTGGGATCGTGAAATGCTGGAAAAGGGACGTGAAATAGTTCGCTATGGTAAAAAACATAACTAATCTGTTGATGCCGAGAGGCATTGATCAAAATTATTTTTGAGAGAGAAAAACTTATGTCATTAATTGGTGAAGTAGTCCAAACAGTCAAAGCCATTGCCCAAGGGCTTAAAGTCACACTTAGCTATATTCCTAAAGAAAAACTTACCAATCAATACCCTGATGAACCTATACAAGTGTATTCTGCTTATCGTGGGGAACATTACTTAAATGTAGATGAACATAATAAAGAACGCTGTGTAGCCTGTTTTCTATGTTCTGCTGCTTGTCCTGCTAATGCAATCTATATTGAAGCAGATGAAGACCTACGACCTTATGAAGAACGCATATCTAAAGAAGAACGTTTTGCCAAAGTTTATAACATTGATTACGGTAAATGTATTCTTTGCGGTTTTTGTGTAGAAGCCTGTCCAAAAGATGCTATCAAACACGGGCATAACTTTGAAATGGCTGTAACTAATTTTGCTGACTTAATTAAAAATAAAGAATATTTACTTAAGAACCGTGAAAGAGAAAGTCAATTGCCTGTAATTATTATTGATGAGCAAATGCGCTCAAAATATGTAGGAAAATAAATAGAAATAGCCCAAGTAAGCTAAAGCACTATTACTTGGGCTATTTTTATTTGCTTCTATCAGTATAATTACTCAAATTGCCGTCTAAACTCTTGAAATTGTTCGACTAATGCAGCAAGCTGCTGTTTTAGTTGTTTTACTTCATTCTCTAGCTTCCCTATTCTTTCATCAGTATCATTATCAATATTATTATTAATTATTTCTGTTGGTCTTACTGTAACTACTTCTTTTACAATAACTTCTTTTTGTTCTGCTACAACATCCCCGGCTAATAAATGGCTATAGCGTGATTCTTTTGTCCCTGGCTGACGTGCCAAACGTGCTACTAAAGCTTGGGGTTTACGGTCAATCAACCCTTGCAAAGTTAGTTCTACTTCTGAAAGGTCAGTAAATTCATATAATCGTCCGCTACGCCCTCGAATTTCACCTACGGTTTGTGTCCCTCGTAGCATTAACACGCCTAAAACAGCTATTTCCTGTACAGCCAGGTTAAAAAGGTCTTCCATATTATGGGCATATTTTGGCACACGCATTTCAGGCCCAGTAATTACCCTAGATAAACCTTTTTTCCGTAAACCATCAACTGCCTTTAATACAGTATCTTCATCATAAGACACAACTGGTTCACGGTTAGAAAGCTGATTACAAGCATTCATTAAAGCATTTAAGGTTAAAGGGTAATAATCTGGTGTAGAAAGCTGTTTTTCAATCAATGAGCCTAACACCCTAACTTCACTAGCACTTAAAGTAGCATCCACAAAATTTACCTCAACTATTAAACTATTCTTCCTCTTCGATTGCAGAAGTTTTACTCTTTTTTAACTGAAAAATAAAGGTGTTTGAAACAACTCCATCCACTGTTACAGTGATTAAGTTATCCTCTTTCTTTTCAAGGTTAAGTTTCTTTATATTTCCTTTTAATGAAAGAGTGTTTTCTGTTCTACCTACAACAGTATTATTCTGCTCAATACCATTAATGCTTATTACTGAATTACCTACGCCAAAATTCATTCCTGAAATAGTTAAGTTAGGCTTTTTATAGTTAACAGCCGTAATTGCAGGCACAGGTTTTGGAGCAATAATTGGCCCTTTGATTGCTCGTATTGAGCTATTGCCAATGTCGGCAATATATAAATTTCCTTGGCTATCTAAGGCTAGTCCGCTTGGAAGTGTTAGTCCAGCATTAGTTGCCGCGCCTTCATCACCGCCAATATCAGCCCTACCTTTTCCAGCAATAGTGCGAATCCTATTAGTTTTAGCTTCAACTACTCTTACACGACTGCTAGCCGTATCTGAAAGAAAAATATTGCCATCTTTATCCACCAGCACACCTAAAGGTTTACCAAGGCTAACTTGTGTAGCTAGTATGCCTTCATCCTTGCTTGTTCCACCACCTACAACAGTAGTTATAATGCCGGTTGTAGCATCAATTCGGCGAATACGGTCATTACCTGTATCAGCAACAAATAAATTTCCATTTGTATCAACAGCAATCGCGCTTGGACGGCCAAATCTAGCATTTATAGCTTGTCCTCCATCGCCACTAAACCCAAGTTCACCTGTACCAGCAATTACTTTAATTACACCAGTTGCCACATCTATACGTTTAATGCGTCCGCCAGAATTATCATCTCTACGTCTATCTACATCTAGTTCAAGCAAAAATACATTACCATTTTTATCTATAGCAATACTTACAACAGGGTCAAGCATTGCGTCTTTTGCTAAAACTCCATCAGAAGGGTTATTGCCACCACCAGCAAAAGTAAAGATTGTACCTAGTCCGCTAGCAGGTTGGACTAAGCGGATTCGGCTATCTCCAAGTCCTACAAGTCGATCCGTACCAGCATCAGCTATAAAAAGTCTAATGTTATCAGTAGCTACTGAAGTTGGAGCAAATAAAGTAGCTAAATTTGCCGCATCGTTATCCCCAAGTGAGCGACCATCAAACACAACTCCACCTGCAACCGTAGAAATTTTTCCATCAAATGAAGTTACTTCGCGGACACGACGATTGCCTAAATCAGCAATAAAAATATTATCTTGAGAATCAATGGCTAAGGATAAAGCAACATTCAGGCTAGCATTTGTAGCTAAATCATCATCTCTAAGTCCGCCATCCCTCCACCAGCTAATGTAATAATTGAACTATTTTTAGCACCTGTTCTTGAGTCAATTCTTAGCTGAAATCCTCGGACACGATTTTTTCCAATTATGGCTTTATTTGGATCATTATCTAAAATAACTAAATTGCTATCACCTACAACAGCAACAGCACGAGGAAAGATACGTACATCTAAAGCAGGGCCAGAATCTACATCCCTAGTAGCGGTTCTTCCCCCAGCTAATGTAATAATAATGTTTGATGAGAGGCTAACACCTCTAACCGAAAAATTAGCCTCATCAGAAATTACCAAATCTCCACTAGCAGCAACATCAACTGCAATAGGTCTCATAGCAGATTGTGTAGCAGGAATGTTGTCTTCCATTCGACAATCACGCGGGTTAGGAGAACCACAACCAGCAATAGTGCTAATCATTGCCTTATTTATATCTAATGGAGCAATTAGCCTAACCCGACCATTGCCATTATCAGCAATTAAAAGACCTTGACGGCCAAAAGCTAAATCTGTTGGATTGTTTAGAGCAGCCATTTTAGCTAGTCCGCCATCGCCCTTAAAACCTTGTTCGCCACTTCCAACAAAAGTAATCATTTTTTTGTTGGAATTAATAAAAACCCTAATTCGGTTATTAACCGCATCAGCAATAAAAATATCTCCTGTTGGAGTTAAAGCTAATGCTACAGGGTCAATAGTTGCTTTTAGAGCATCAATTCCCTCTTGAGGCTCTGTTTTAGCATCAATTTTTCTTTTGCCACTACCAATAATTGTGTCAATGTCACCTGTAATTGCATCTATTTTGCGCACCCTACTATTAGCACGATCTGCAACATAAATATTTCCAAGTAAATCAATTGCCAGTCCAGCAGGTTTATTTAAGCTAGCAACAATGGCTGGGCCTTTATCCCCATTAAAATCAGGTGCGCCATTGCCAGCAATTGTAGTAATCATACCTGAACGAGTATTAATTTTGCGGATCCGGTTGTTATTTTCATCTGAAACATAAATATTTCCTTGCCCATCCACTGCTACACCTGACGGAGAAAACAAAAGTCCTGCTCGTGCCAGTCCTCCATCGCCAATAAAAGGAATCCCACCAGCAATTGTAGTAATTTGACCTGCAACCAACTCTGAAAGTGGTTTAGCAACAATAGTAAATTGCTTTTGTGCCATTCCTCCACGAGTTTGCAGAGTAAGAGTTCTTTTTCCTGGAGTTTTTTGAGGAGGGACAATTAACCGAATTGTTGTTGCGTCAACAACCTCCAGCATATCAACTTCATTATCACCAATAAAAATGCGACTTTCAGGGCCAAAGTTTTCACCTCTTAAAATAACTTCTGCACCACCAGATAAAACATCCTGATTTTGACTCATTGAACTTATGGTTGGTGCGCCGATAGTGACAATCTTAAAAGCCTCATCATTATTAATTGCAGCAGCATCAGAAACAAAAACTTGTGTTCCGCGAACATTTACGCTCGTTGGTTGAGCAAAGCTAGCTGCCCCTGGTTGAGCTAAAGAAAATCTTTGCCTACCTTTTTTGGTTGGAACAATTACATCTACCCCATCTTGATCAGTAACATAAATTGTCCCAAATAAATCTTGAGTAACCGAAATAGGCTTATTAAAAACAAAAGGTTGGTTATTTGTGGATTGCTCGCTCAAATCTTCACTAGCTGACATTCGAGAAAAAGTTTTTGCACCAGGTGTAACGGCTCCAAGTGTGATTACAACACCATCCCGGCTTACTTGTCGGATTACATTATTGCCACTATCTACAACATTAAGCAATGTTCCATCAGGGCTAAGACTAATGCTAGTGGGTGAGTTAAATAAAGCGTCTCGTTTTGATCCATCACTTTGACCTGAGCGACCTGGTTGGCCTGCGACTAGATGAATTTTTGTCTTACTAAAATCTACATAATAAATTGCATGGTTATCTGTATCAGCAACAAAAATATTGCCACCCGTATCAATTGCAACACCTTGTGGGCCACTTAATGCAATGTCGGTTGAAGCAACAAAAGATGTTTCATCACTGCTAGTTAATGCAGCAGCAAGACCTGGTGTACCTGTACCAAGCATTGTTTCTACTTTGTTATCAAAACTAATTCTTCTAATTGAATGATTTAGCGTATCTGCAACATAAATTCCATTTCTAGATCTATCATCAACCGATATTCCTATAGGCCCGGCAAATTGTGCTTGTTTTCTCTCGCCATCGCTTTTTCCTTTTACACCAGTTCCAGCATAAATAATTGCAGGTTGTTGAATATCTTCTACCTTAAAAATTTGATTTTTTATTGGGTCAGCTAAATAAATTGCTCCTGTAACATCCTGGTCTGATTGTCCTAAAACCTTAGCCCCTTTTGCCTTACCTACTTGAGTCACAATTGCAAAAGTTGAACTAGTTTCGCTGCCTCGACGAACTGTAAGCGTTGCATAACCTTGTTTTTTTCCCATAATCAAGCCTTGAGCCGGATCAACTACAGAAACAACATCAGGACTCCCTGAAGTAATGGTAAATCCTGTTACAGGTTGGTTATTGCCGTCAACTATGCGTAAATTAAGCATATTACCTTGGTTTACCACCGGATTTGCTTTTCCATTTGGTGCCAAAATCTTTATGTTGCTGCTTTGTAATGGTGCTATAAATAAATGTTTAATAGCTCTAGGCTTAATATTATTTCCTGATAAATAAGCTGTAGGTATAGGTATTAATGCTACTAGCAACAAGGTGATTAATGCTACTCGAAACCAAGTTAATTTACTCATAGCAAAACTCCTTAGATTAACAAACATAACTTCTTTATTAAATTTTACAATTTTAATAGTTATCAGACTAACGTATTTTTCATTAAATTATTTTAGAGACACTACCAGCACTTTGGAGATCTAAAATAGTTAAAAAGTCGGAAATTTTTATCTAATAGCCTTAGCATCTGTAGGCAAGCTAATTACAAAAGCATTTACTAAAAAATCTTGCCCATCTAAGAGCGCGAAACCTGCCCCACCAATAGGAAAAGTATTGTTAGGGTCTTTGAATAAACTTAAGGAATATTCTTCCCCAATATTACTAGGTGTGATCCAATGTTGGATAACATTATCAACAATCTGAATACGGATGCGGTAATCGTCCCCTGGCTTTAATTCTATAGGTAATGGTAAAGCAGGGTCGCCAGGTGTTAAAACCCCATCACGGCAAATATAGACAGAAAATTGATTAGCTAAATTGCTATCAGTGCTACCTAAGCAAAACAGATAGTAATTTTTCTTGTCTCTTGCCCTAACAACCCAGGCTGCACCACCTGTTTTATTTAATCTAAGCCCAAAAGAAATATTGCAATCTCGATAACGCTTATTTTTTGGCAGTCCTACACCGCTTTCACCTTGGACATAGAGCAATCCTTTATCTGTTTTCCAACTTTGTGGAGCATCCCAAAAAGTTAATCCACTTAAAAATGTATCGCTAAAAGCTGCACTTGTTGGAAGTGGTGTTAAATCTAAGTTTAGCTCTACATCTTTATCTATTGAAGTTGTAATCTTTTCCTCTTTAGCCTCATAGTCTTCTAATTCTATTCTAACTTTATAATTTTGTTCGGGTTGTAGGTCGCTAATTTTTAGACTACCTGTTAGCGGGATTTTACCCTGTGGTTCATCATTAAGATAAAGCCTAGCTCCAGCTAAAGATTTAACCAACAAATTTACAGGCACGCGACTTAATGACACAGCTAAAATGCTTTCCTGCTCAACATTTGCTGCTACTTCATTACTAAAAGGTAAATAACCTGTTCGTCTAACTTTTACTTGATGTTGACCCGGAGTTGTTTTTAGACGAATACTTTTATTTTCTCTATCAATGACTAAATTTTCTTTGGCTATTAACTTGTCATCAAGTTCAATTTCTAGGTCTTGGCTAAATTCTGTTAGGGTCAATAAAATCAACGCAAATGTAGGCTTTAACTTAGCGTTTAATACCTGTGCCTCACCTGCAATTACTTTAATTTGCTGGTGAAATTCTTCATATTCTGGATGTTTTATTACTACTGTATAAAGACTTGGTTTTAAGTTAGATTTAGCTAATTCCCCAGTTTTATCTGTTGCTCCAAGTTTTTTATTATTTAGGTAAACTATTGATTCTGCTGGATCAGTAACAATAGTTAATGCTCCAAGTGTTGGACGCGCTGGAGTAGTTTTACTTTCAACTTTTGTAATTTCTCTTTGTGCAAAAACTGAACAAGAAAATAGAAAAATACTCAGTAAACTAATTAAAATATTTTTTGTATTTTGACTAACCATATTTTATTTAACGCTCACTGCTAGACGAAAACCTATATTAGAGTCTTTTTTTGTAGGTTCATACCAAAATCTAGTGCTAGCGCGAAGGTCTGCCGCAGCAGCATTAAAAGAGCCTCCTCGAACTACTTTACAAGCAAGATCTTTGTTTGTCGCCTTGTAGTTACTTTTAGGATAAGGTTTGAAGTCTGAGCTAGTCCATTCTGCTACGTTACCTGCCATAGCAAATATTCCTAATGGGCTAAGATCTGTAGTGTTATTAGGTGCAAGATCTACTGAAGATGGGCTTGTAACTGTTTCTTTTGGTTTTGCTCCATTTACTAGCGAAGGATCCCAATTATCACCCCAAGGAAAAAACCGTTCATCTTCACCCCTCGCAGCATATTCCCATTCTTGCTCACTTGGCAGACGAAATTCTAAATTTTCCTCTTTAGAACGCCATTCACAATAAGCTTGTGCATCTTCCCAACTAATAAAAGTTACTGGAAGTTTATCTGTACCTATTGGAAAACTATTTCTTGCTTTGTCCCAATTGATAGGTAATTCTCGTTTAGTAGCACGCACAAATTTTTCATATTCAGCATTAGTAATTTCATACTTACTTAAGTAATAATCTGCTAATCTTACAGAGTAAGCAGGCTTTTCAAATTCTCCTATTTTACAGTTAGGAATATTTTTACAATCGCTGCGATCACTTCCTATAGTTACTTGAGTAGCTTTAATTAAAACAAAATCCTTTAAGTTTGGGTTAGCTGTTGGTGTTGGACTAGTTGCAGGCGTGTTTATTGTATCTATTTTGTTAGTGTTTGGTGTTGGCTGATTGTCCAGCATTTTCCAAACTCCTACTATAACGATCACTAATACTAAACTTAT
Source organism: Blastocatellia bacterium (assembly GCA_016713405.1). Lineage (NCBI taxonomy): Bacteria > Pseudomonadati > Acidobacteriota > Blastocatellia > Blastocatellia bacterium. Next base: position 465,462 of record JADJPF010000022.1, on the reverse strand, counting down.
TGGAATTAAATATTTTACAAGTGTTGATTTTTCTTGCTGTTTTTCTTCTGAAATTTGTGGAGATGATGAAATTTTTTGCTCTATTTGTTGTTCAATAGGTCGCCCAACAGGACGTGTAGCCGTTGCTTGATGGCTACGTGTTGCAACATCATAGGTTTTAGATTTGTTATCTATTTGAATTTGCTGGCTTTCTTGGCCTTCTACAATTGGTAAAATAGCAGTTTCTATAGTCTCCTCAACATTTATTTCATTTGTTTTTCCTATTTTTGATGAAGCATTAATTTTATTTTCGTCCGTTAGAGAAGACTTTTCGACTGCTTGACAAAAAGCTTGCTCAAATTCTTTTGCTGTTTGAAACCTATCTTTAGGGTTTTTCTCTAAAGTTTTCATCACAACTTCAACAATTGCCATTGGTATTTCTGGGACTAATTCATTTAATGGCTTAGGAGTATCTCGAACATGCTTAAATAGCATACTTAAGGTATTTTCCGCTTCAAAAGGCAATCTTCCAGAAATTAACTCATAAACAATTATTCCAAAAGCATAAAGATCTGAACGTCCATCAAGTTTCATCCCTTGACATTGTTCGGGCGACATATAATGTGGTGTTCCAAGTAATGCCCCTGTAGTAGTAAGTCTACCTTCGTTTAACGTACTACCACTAATTTTAGCAATACCAAAATCTAGCACTTTGACTATTTCTTGGTCTTCTTGGGTATGAAAAAAAATATTATCTGGCTTTAAGTCTCGATGAACAATGCCTTTACGGTGCATTACTTCTAAAACGCTACAAACTTGTTTTACTAAAACAATCAGTTCTGCAAAAGGCAACCGTTTACGCTTTGCTAGTCGCTTACGTAAAGATTCCCCTGCTAAATATTCCATCACTAAATAACAAATATTTTCTTCTACCCCAAAATCAAAAACTTTTACAGCATTTGGATGGTCAATTGATGCTGTAGCGCGTGCTTCCCGCTTAAAACGTTCAATAGCTTCTTCGTCATCATCGGCTACAAAATTACTATTTAGCACTTTAATTGCAACTTGATTCGCTAAACTTGTATGGTTAGCTATGTAAACTTGTCCCATACCACCAGAGCCGATTATTTTAACTATTTGGTACTTGCCTTGAAAAATTCTGCCTATTGGGACTATTTCGCGGATTTTACGACCTTTTTTTATTTCTTCATTATCCGAGCTAGTAATAGCTTGTGCTAAGGAAATTCTCTCGGCAATATCTCTTAATGTCTGGTCTTGATCTGTCGTCCCTCTAGCTTCGTTGTCTTCTGCTGTAAGACGACCTGTAGGAGTTTCATCAAAAACATCTATTTTGCGTGTTGGAGATTTTTTATTCTCACTATTTGCAGACTCAGAAGAAGCGGCTAAGTCTTCAGGCGCAACTTTGCGGGTAGGTACTTTTTCCTTTTCTTTTTTTCCTGAGTCTGGCAATGAGGACTGCATAAATATCCCTAAATATAACTTTTAATTATTTTGACTTCTAAGATGCACAAAAAGTAGTAGCATTTTACCACCTAACCAAAAAATTAGAAGTAAACATTTAACCTTAACCCAAATCTTAGAATGAATAACGCACGGCTATTTGTAATATTCTTGCTGGCAAGGACGTTGCAACCGATGAGCCAAAACTTGGTGCTTCTAAAACTCTTACAGGAATAGCAAAATGTGTTCGATTAAATAAATTAAAGGCTTCTAACCGGAGTTTTAAGCTAGTTTCTTTGATTGCAATCGTTTTTTGGACGGCTAAATCTACACTTCCAACTCCAGCAGCACGAAAAGTGTTACGTCCAACTGCTCCATTTTGAGGGTTAGTTGTAATAAAGCGTGCAAGTAGGCTAGTTGGTACAGTGTTTGGAGCAAGTTTTATTCGATTGCGACCATTTTCAGACAAAATTAAGCCCTGCAAAGTGTTAAGCCGGTCGGTTCGGTTGCCATCTTGGTTGATATCTAGGCTAGTTATTACGGTAAATGGTTGTCCAGTTTGTAGAGTAATAATTCCTGATAACTCAATATTTGACAATAATTTAATAGTGCTAGGAACTTGATAAACCCCTGCTAAAGTAAAACGATGACGAGTATCAAAGCTAGCGTTGCCGCGTTCGGCCTTAAATCCTTCATGACGGACTATTTCATCTTGAGCAAAGACAGAAGTGCCTGCAATATCAAATAGATCCGAGACATCATCAATTGCATGTGAATAGGTATAAGCAGCCTGAAATCCAACACTATCACTAAAACGACGCATAAAAGATGCTTGTAGTGAGTGATAATTAGAAGTGGCTGAGTTATCAAACATAGTAATTGCACCTAGCCCGACTGTTGGACGTTGGCTATTTCTTAGTAAAGATAGCAAACTGCTAGTTGCACCTGCTCTAAGTAGAGCTAAAGGAACAAACTGCCCACCATTAGGAGCGCGAAAACGTAATAATTTGCTTCCATTTGTCCCAACATATGAAAGACTTGCAACATATTTATCAGCAAAATTACGCTCTAAGGACACAGAATATTGATTAACATAGGGTGTGCGAAGGTTTTTAGCTGGTAAAGTAAAGGCTAATGCAAAAATGCTATTTGTTCCAAACAAAGCACCTAGCACAGAACCTACTTGAGAATTGCTAGCATTTAGCGTGTTTATAGTATTTGGAGCAATTAAAAATTGCCTTGGCTGATTAGGCAAAGTAAAAGTAAAAAATGCTGGATTAGTTGCTAAGTTACTGGTAGAAAACTGGGTTATGCCTAAATTTACAGGTACAAAACTTGGAAAAAGATTCCGAGATTGACTAACAATATTACCTAAGATTTGATCATAAAATAGCCCATAACCAGCCCTTAAAGCCGTCCGACCATCGCCGGTTAAGTCCCAAGCAATACCAACTCGAGGAGCAAAATTGTTTTTATCTACTTGATAAATCTTATTTCTGCCATCAAAAGCCTGGTTTTGAGCATTAAAAGCTAGCAAAAAACCTGCTTGAGCAAATCCATTAGCAAATCCAAAGGGTAAATTATTTGGATCTTGTCTTAATGCTTGCTCAATTCGCCCTGTTGCATCGGTTGGAACGCTATTAAGCTCATAACGAAGACCATAATTTAAGTTTATTCGCTTGTTTAGTTGAAAATTATCTTGGATAAAAAAGCTTGTTTCTGTAAAACGTAGCGCAATTGTTGAATCTGGAGTCACGGCTAGCGTTTGGAAGACATCAGACGGCGCACCTATAGCCGCAAAATCTGCTCCAGATTGTGAAAAAAGCGTAGCTCGGTTGATGTCTAACAAAACATTAGAATTAAAAGTTAGTTGTGCGCGGTAGCCTCGGTCTAAAAAGCTATTAAGTTGTACTCGTCGCAGATCTATCCCAAATTTAACCGTATGTTTACTAAAAGAAATTATAAAAGTATCAGCAAACTGAAAGGTATTATTAGCCCGTCCTTGAGGAAAAGTTAATGTATCAACCCCTATTGGGCTAAAAGGAGATATGTTTAGCCGTCCAAGTGGGCCACTTCGACCATCATCTTTTCCATCACCATTAACATCAGGAAATGTTGGTGAGGTCTGAAAAATAAATGGACTACCCGCAACTTCATTAAAACTAAGCGATGTACGACCATAGGAAAAGCGAAGTTGATTTGCTGTAAGTTGGCTTATTTCTGTATTAAGTGTAATTGCTAAATTCTGAGTTCTAACCAAAGCATCTAGGCTTGAATTTAGACTTTCCGCTATAGCAGGAATACGACTATCATCATCAGTAAAATTATAGCGTAAGGTTAGAGTATTATTTTTGCCTAATAAATTTAATTGGTCATCAAGTCTAAGTGAAAAAACCGTCCCATCTCCGTTAGCAGGAGTAATTTTAGAAAAAGTATTTGCTCCATAAGCACCACCAACATTATTAGGTAGCGGATAAAGTGCTAGAGCATCACGTCCTAAAGGGCTAACCATCCCCAAAAATCGTTGTGCAAAGCTAAAAGCTTGGTTACGCTCGTTTAAGGTTGGGACAGCAAAATTTAGCAACTTATTTTGATTCAAATCCTGATGTTCAAAAGCAGCAAAAAAAGCTAGCCGGTTTTTTATTAGCGGAAAACCAAAATTTCCTCCAAATTGGTTGCGAGTAAAAGCATTTTTCTTCTGATCAGGATTATTTGTTAAAGCGGCTATATTTATATCAAAAAAATCACGAGCATTAAGGGCTGAATCAGTAAAAAAGTTATAAAACTCACCATGAAAATTAGCTTTTCCTGTCCGAGAAACCACATTCACTTGTCCGCCAGTGTTGCGACCTGCTTCAGTATCAGCAAGCAAGGTAGTAATTTGAAATTCTGTAATACTTTCAATAGTTTGTGGAATGCTGCTAGTAAATCCTTGGCGACGAATGCCAACATCTTGATCATTATTATCTGACCCATCAATAGTAAAATTATTATTTCTAGCTCTTTGACCATTAACAGAAAATTGCCCTGTTGTACCAACACCTGAGCCAATGCTGGGGCCGGTGTTCCCAATGCTTTGAGGTGCTAGTAAAACCCCTGGGACTAGAAAAGCAAAGCTATCAAAACTTCTAATTCCTGCAATTGGAAGTGATGTAAGAAGTTCTGTTGTCGCACTACCACGCAAAGTAGCGTCAGCAATGTTAGCTTGAAGGAATATATTTTGAGGTAAATTTGTAGGATGGTGTATTTGTGACAGTTGGAGAAACTAGAGGGACTAGAACAATTGGAGGTGGTTTAATGATTTTTTCCCGATTAACTTCGACTAGGAATTTTGAAAGCATATTTGGCTGATAGCCATCGGCTTGAGCCGTAATGTCATAAGTACCTGCGGGTAAAAAGTCTATGCGATAAGTTCCATCTAAACTAGTTCGCCGACCAAAGCTAAAACCATTATTTACATTAATTACCTTTACTAAAACCCCGCTAATTGGTTGTAATTTTTCATCAATTACAGTTCCAACCAAAGTTCCTGTAGTAGTTTGAATAGCTCTTTTGTGTTTTAAGATCAAAAGCTTTTTTGGCGTTGCGTTAGTTTGTGTTGGCAACAAAGCCAAAATTAGCAAAGGCAAAAATATTTTGTTAATTTGCATTTTGTATAATTTAAGATAATAAAAGCTTAAGTAACTATTGATAATGCTAAAAAATTTTATGGTATGATAGCAATATTTCCAATCTGTTTTATTAAGTAGTGGGTAAAGAATGATAAAAACTAATGGAGTTTATCGTGCAAACGGAGAATGTTTGCGATTTTATGAAGATAACACCGTAATATCTGTTAATTCTTCTATAGACCAAATTAATTTAAGTAAATGGTTTGGAAGAAGTCCTGTTGGTTGGTCACAAGGTATTGGGAAATATTCTATAACAGATGATGTAATAAGTATTTCTTTATCATATAGATCAAATATAACTGAGTTCACTTGTAAAATAAAAAGAGAGGGTCGTCATCTAAGAAGAAGAATTAATAGCAAACAGTCTTTTACTTATTCCTTTGATGAACTAGAAGATTTAGACAAAATTAATCTTGAAATGCTAAATATAAACCCACAAGACTATAATTTTGATGAGGCAGACAAAGCAATTTATGAGGATGAAAAAGAATGGATAAAATTTGCAATAATAAAAAATTATCATTGTAAAGAATGCAAAAAATTAATTTGGTCAGAAGATAAGGATCCTTATTTTCTTTATGATGTTTGTTATAAATGCAATCAGGAATACATTAGAAATAATCCTTGGTAATTTAGTTTATTTTTAATTGTTAGTGTAAAAATTGATGACAGAACCAAAAAAAATCTTAACTATGGAAAACTTGCCTCTAGGGATGACTTCATCTGAGCTAAGAGAGATGTTAAAGCCTTTAGGACAAGTAAGTTGGGCGTATGTTAAAGCTCCTGAAGATGGTAGACTTAATCAAACCGCTTATTTAGAAATGGCTACAGAAAAAGAGGCTAGTAAAGTAATAGTTAAGTGGAATGGAGGAGAGCTTAATAAACATGTTTTACGTGTTAAATATGTCGCAGCAGATTTTGACCTCTCTAAAATGAGCGATTCTTGGCGACAAAGCCGACCTCCTAAAAAGATAAGTACAAGTGCAGTAAAAGAACTTATTGAAAATGAAGAAACTTTAGATAATTCAACCAAAGAAGTAACAGAAAATAGTTTTGGTACAGCTAGTAAAACTAAAGCTTATACTATGAATGATTTAATAGAGCTTAAACCGAAAATAGCCCTTAGTTCTAAATATGATAGAGATGCTCAAGACTATAGCTCAAATCCACCATTAACTCTTGAAAAAAGTGTCGAAAACCCAAAAGAAAATCACCCGTCCAACTCTAGCAATCCATTTTTTTGGTTTATGGTTATATTTTCAATATTAGCAATTACAGGCTTATCTTTTATAATTTACTTTTTTTGGCACAAATTATAAGTATTTTAGAGGTAAAACGATTTTATGATAAAAGTTTATAATGCTGAAAATGGGGACTTTATAGGCAAAATTAATGAAGAACAACATGAACTTTTAATAGATAAATTAGAAGAAGAAAATAGTAAAAATGATACTTACTATATAGATGGTAATACTATAGACTATTTAACAGACACCGGAGCAGATGAAGATTTACTTGAGTTGCTAAAAACAGGTTTAGCCGAAGATGAAGGTATACAGCTTTATATTGAAGATGAAGATTCCTCTATTGCTAAGTAATTCAAAAACAATCATTTATGAATAGCGAAGAATATTATAATTTAGGAAAAAAATTTTTTGAGCAAAAAGATTATCAACAAGCTGTTAATTATTTTGAGCAAATAATTAATCTTGATAAAACAAAATATTCACAAGACATTATAATTTTAACTGCATATAAAAACTTAGGTAATGATTTTTATGATCGTGGTTACTATGATAAAGCTTTAGAAAACTATAATAAAGCTATTGAACTTAATCCAGATTATGCACTTGCTTATAACAATAGAGGGATTATTTATTATTCTGAAGAAAGATTAGGAAAAGCTATCGCTAACTTCAACAAAGCATTGGTGTTAGATCCAAATTTTACAATGGCTTATAACAATAAAGCCCTAGCCTATCATAAAAGAAAATGGTTTAAGGCCGCAGTTAAACTTTATTCTAAAGCCATTGATTTAGATCCAAACTATGCAACAGCTTATTTTAATCGCGGTATAACCTATCATAAAAAGAAATTTTTTGATTTAGCTATAAAAGATTATTCTAAAGCTATTGAACTAAAATCAAATTACTTATTAGCTCATTTTAATCGTGCTTTAGTCTATACAACAATTTTGGAGATAGATAAAGCAATAGCTGATTATTCTAAGGAAATAGAAATAAACCCAATATCTACTATATCTTACCACAACCGCGCCGCTCTTTATTCTGATAGGGGCCAATTTAGAGAAGCACTTCAGGATTTTAATAAAGTGATAGAAATTGACCCTAAAAATGCTATGGCTTATTACAATCGCTCCATAGTTTATAAAAGAGCAGGACAAATTGATTTAGCTAATCAAGATCTTGATATTGCTAAAAGATTAGACCCAAAGCAATATACTTAAAGATGAATAGTTAAGTTTTTGCGAAAGCCTGTAACACTGTTTAAGTTATTATTATATAGCAATATTTCTTCTAAATTAGGTAAATCACCTAGCTCTTCTGGAATGCTACTTAATTTATTATCATTTAATTCTAGTAGTTTCAGTTTCGTTAATTGACCTAGTTCTGGTGGAACTTTGGTAAGCTGATTGTTCCACAAATAAAGTTTTTCTAAATTAGCTAAATTTCCTATTTCTGCTGGAATTGAAGTTAACTGATTTAACCCAAGACCTAATGATTTTAGACTAATTAAATTTCCTAGTTCCACTGGAATAGTTACTAATTGATTTCCTCTTAAGTGTAATTCCTCTAAGTTTTCCATTTTGCCAATTTCTTTTGGCAAACCTTGAAGCTTATTATCTGTTAAGTTTAAACTTTTTATTTTCTGTAAGTTAGCTATTGTTGAAGGAAGATTGGTAAGCTGATTATTCCACAAAAAAAGCTTTTTCAAATTAACTAAATTTCCTATTTCTTCAGGTAAGTAGCTTATTTGATTAAATTGTAATTCCAATAGTTCTAAATTAACTAAATTTCCTATCTCTTTTGGTAATTCTAATATTTGGTTTTCCCATAAATATAGCTCTTTTAAGTTAGTTAGATTGCCTATTTCTTTAGGGATACTAGTTAATTTATTTTTGCCTAATCCAAGAGACTTTAAGCCTGATATTTTAGTAACTTCTACGGGAATATCACTAAGCAAATTTTCTCTACAATGAAGTTTTTCTAAATTTGCCATTTTCCCCATTTCTTTAGGAAGGCTAGTAACTTGATTATTAGTAATATTTAGCTCTTTTAACTCACTTAATTTACTTATTTCTTTGGGTAAACTCTCTAGCTTATTGTTCCATAATGAAAGAGTCTTTAATTTTGTTAATTTACCAATCGATTCTGGCAGACTCTCTAGGACACCATCTTGTATTTCTAAGACTTCTAAATTTACTAAATTAGCAATTTCTTCTGGAACTTCTGAAATTTTATTTTCCCAAAGATATAGTTTTTTTAAGTGTGTTAATTGAAAAACTACTTTAGGGATTTCTAATAGCTGATTATGTCCTAGCCCTAACTCCTCTAAACTATTCAATTTAAATAAGTTAGTTGGTAAGTCAGAAATCTTGTTATGTTTTAGATGGAGTTCTTTTAAGTTTGTTAAGTTTAAGAAATTTGGCAAATTATCTATTGAATTAGTGCCTACATCCAAAATAGTCAAGTTACTAAGATTATCTATTTCTTTAGGTAATTGTTTAAGTTTGTTACCATAAAGATATAATTCTTTTAGTTTTGTTAGTTTTCCAATGCTATTTGGTATTTTGGTTATTTGGTTATCGGATAGGTATAAAACTTCTAAATTTTTTAATTCTCCTATTTCATCAACAACATCTTTTAACTTATTTTCCCAAAGATATAATTTTTTTAAGTTAGGTAGTTTCTCCCAAATTATATCTAAAGACTTAATATAATTTTGTTCTAAATCCAATATTTCTAAGTTTTTTGCTTTAATAATAAATTTAGGTATTTTATTAAGAACATTGTTGCCTAAATCTATTCTTCTTAAACTCCACAAATTACATAGGTTAGCGGGTAAATCTTTTAAGTAATTACTATTTAGGTTTAAGTATGCAAGCTTAGACCACTTAGCAAACTCTATAGATTTACCATTAAACTTACTAGGAATTTTGCTAATTTCTGTATCATATAATTTTAATCTTCTTAAGCTAATAATATTAACTAACTCTACAGGAAATTCATTTAATGGATTTTTTGATAAATTTAAGTCTTGTAAGTTTTTTAGTTGGCTAAGTGCTGAAGGTACAGTAGTTATTTGGTTTTTTTCTAAATTTAAGTATCTTAATTTAGTTAGTTTAGAAATTTCATTAGGAATACTAGTAAGATTATTTAAGCTAAGGTTTAGAAATTCCAAGTTAGTTAATTCAAATAGTTCTTTTGGTAAAACATTTAACTTTTTACCTCTAAGATTTAGTTTTCTAGCTTTAGTTTCTTTTGCTTCATTAATTAGCTCTTGTGCTGTTTTACTTGTCATAAGTAATTAAGTTAAATCCTTTCTGAAGGGTAAAAAATTAAACTAAAATATGCAAAAAATAATAAAAATAAATGTCAAATATACTAACTTATAACTTGTAAAGTTGTAAGAAAAAATTTTAAGTTGTGCTGAAAATTTAGCTCAGAAAACTTCCCTACCTGCCTTCAGTTTTTTTTTGACTAAGTGATAGAATGATGCCCATTTTAGAAACCATCCATAATTTATCAAAGCAACCCGTTTAGTATTGCGCGGTTAGCAAAATAGAAAGGCAAATATTTATGATAGAAACTATTGAGCAATATCTTGGAGATGACGCAAAAATTTATTAGAACATGAGTCTAAAGGCATTCCTAAAGAATCCCTACATTTACCTGGCCCAGATTTTGTTGATCGTATTTTTATACAAACTGACCGTTCTCCCCAAGTGCTACGTAGTCTGCAAGCACTATTTGGAACTGGCAGACTAGCCAATACTGGCTATATGTCTATTTTACCCGTAGATCAAGGAATTGAGCATTCCGCAGGATCTTCATTTGCTCCAAACCCAATATATTTTGATGGAGAAAATATTGTAAAACTAGCTATTGAAGGTGGCTGCAACGCGGTTGCTTCTACTTATGGGGTACTTGGTTCTTGCGCTCGTAAATATGCTCATAAAATTCCATTTATTGTTAAGATTAATCATAATGAATTTTTGACTTACCCAAATAAATTTGACCAAATAATGTTTGGTTCTATTGAACAAGCTTGGAATATGGGTGCTGTTGCTGTTGGTGCTACCATTTATTTTGGTTCAGCAGAATCTAGCCGACAAATCGTAGATGTTAGCAAAGCTTTCCATCGCGCACATGAGCTAGGTATGGCAACAATTCTTTGGTGTTATTTACGTAATAATGCTTTTAAGATTGGCTCTACTGACTATCACGTAGCCGCAGACTTAACCGGCCAAGCTAATCATCTTGGTGTTACTATTGAAGCTGATATTATTAAACAAAACTCCCAGAAAATAATGGTGGTTATAATGCTCTTTCTTCCAAAGAAAGTCCTTATGGTAAAACTAATAAAAAAATCTACTCAGAATTATCTACCGATCACCCAATAGATTTAACCCGTTACCAAGTAGCCAATTGTTATATGGGTCGTCAAGGTTTAATTAATTCTGGTGGTGCAAGTGGTGATAATGATTTTGCTGAAGCTGTTCGTACAGCAGTAATCAATAAACGTGCTGGTGGAATGGGTTTAATTTCTGGACGTAAAGCGTTCCAACGCCCTATGGATCAAGGAATTAAGTTGCTTAATACTATTCAAGATGTCTATCTTTGCAAAAATGTTACAGTTGCTTAATTAACAAAAAACATAGCCACAGAAATTTAACAAATATTTTTCTGTGGCTATATTTCTTTCTACTAGTTAGGAAAATTTGATAGGAGATAAATTTATGAGTACCACCAAAAGCCAAATTGATACTAAACCCTTGCCTCCTCTACCATTTACAGAAGAAACTTTGACCCAACTAAGATTTTTAAGCAAACTTTACCCAACAACTGATGACGCATTAGCACAAATTGCCCATCTTAAATCTGTTTTAACCTTGCCAAAAGGTACAATTCATATTGTTAGTGATGTACATGGTGAATTTAAGAAATTAAAACATATTATTAACAACGCTTCTGGCTCACTACGTCCATTAGTTGAAGAAACTTTTGGTGATCGTTTGAGCGAAGAAGAAAAATTAAATCTACTTAATTTAATTTATTATCCTAGAGAAACATTTGCTAATCTATCAACTGAACTTTCTAATAGACAAGCTAGAAGTGCGTTCCTTCGTCGTACTATCCGATTAGAGTTTGAGTTACTGCGCAAATTAGCTAGTGAATATAGTCAAAAAACTTTAGAAAAATTCTTTCCAGATCCTTATAAAATTCTTTTTAGAGAACTGCTTTTTGAACCCTTAATGAACCGCAAAGAAGAATATTTTAATGCTATTTTTGATGAACTAGTAAGACATAATAAGGATTTAGACGTATTAGGACTAGCAGCGCATGTTGTGCGTAATTTGTTAGTTTCAGAATTAATTGTAGCTGGTGATTTAGGTGATCGTGGCCCACGTATTGACCGAGTAATTGATTACATTATGCGCCAACCAACAGTCAATATCACTTGGGGAAATCATGATGTTTCTTGGATGGGAGCTTGTCTTGGGCAAGATGCTTGTATTGCAACTGTGATGAGGGTTTCGCTTCGTTATCGTCGTTTATCACAACTTGAAGAAGGCTATGGTATTCCTGCGGCACCACTAGAAAAACTGGCTCGAACCGTTTACGCCGATGATCCTGTAACTAGGTTTAATTGCAAAGGTGAAGGTTTAAGAGATCCTCAACTAATGGCTAGGATGCAAAAGGCTATCTCTATCATTCAATTTAAATTAGAAGGCCAAACAGTGCTGCGCAATCCTGAATATAAAATGGAGAATCGCAATCTTTTACATAGAATTAATCCTATAGAAAAAACAGTAGAAATTGAGGGAAAGACTTATCCACTGCTAGACGATCATTTCCCAACAATTGATTGGTCAGATCCTTATAAACTTTCTCCTGAAGAAGAAGCTTGTATAAATCGCTTGCGTCAGTCTTTCTTACTTAGTCCAATGCTTTGGAGACAAATGAGCTATGTAGCACAACATGGAGCAATGTATTTGCGCCGTGACCATAATTTAATTTTCCATGGCTGTGTTCCTGTTGATGAACAAGGCAATTTTTTAAGTATGTTTATTGATGGCAATAACTATGAAGGTAAAACACTGTTTGATGTGCTTAATATAGTAGTACAGCGGGCTTTTCGCAACAAAGCAGAAAAAGATGTAGATATGCTTTGGTATTTATGGACAGGCGAGCTTTCCCCAATGTTTGGAAAAGATAAAATGGCAACTTTTGAGACTTATTTTATAGCTGACAAAGCTACTCATAAAGAAACCAAAAATCCATACTTTAAGTTAATTCATACAAAAGACTTTTGTGAAAGAATCTTTACAGAATTTGGTATTTCTCCTTCAGAAGGATTAATTGTTAATGGTCATGTTCCTGTAAAACTTGAGCAAGGTGAAAGTCCCCTGAAAAAAAGCGGCAAAGCTATAACAATTGATGGTGCTTTTTCTGAAGCTTATGGAGACAAAGGTTATACACTTATTTTAGATGCTAACCGAACTTATCTTGCACAACACCATCATTTTGAATCAGTTACAGATGCAATTACACAGGGATCAGATATTATTCCTAAAATTGAAGATGTAAGAGTTTATGAAAATCCTCGTCGGGTAGGTGATACGGAAAAAGGCGAAGAAATTCGCCGAGAAATTGAAACCATAGAACAATTAATTAAAGCTTATAGGGAAAATGTTATAACTGAACAACAACCTATTAGAAATTAATAAAACCTCTAAACCAAAAATAGCTGTAACCTACTCATTAAAAAGTAATGTACAGCTATTTAGTTTTTATAATAATAAAAATTTCTTAAAACTTAAGCTCCCATAAAAGCATAGTTTTATCTGAACTACCAGAAACAAAATATTTGCAGTCAGGTGAAAAAGCAATACAAGAAATTGACATTCTATGTCCCATAAAGTGTTGATCTTGAAAATCTTTCTCACTCTCTAGCAACCAACGACGCACTATAATTTGAGGGCTATCGCCGCTTGTCCAATTGTCATAAGCTGCAAAAACATATTTTCCATCTGAAGAAATAGCAAAATTTTGTAACCACGTATTGTAAGCATTAAAACGACGTATTTCTTTTTGATCAGCAATATTATAAAGACGCACCATACCATCTTCGCTACCAGAAACTAAATGACTATCACCAAAAAACTTAAGATGTAAAACACGAGCTTTATTAGTATCAAAACTAGCTACTTTTTCACCTGTTTGGCTGTCCCAAACATGTATAGATTTACCTGTTGCTTCGGCAATTAATTTACCATTTTGGGAAAAACTAGCTGTTAAAATAGCTGTCATATGCTCAGCTAAACAAAAAACTTCTTTTTGCTTTCTAAATTCCACAAACGCCCAATGCCTTCTTCACTACCAGTAAAAATTAGCTTTTTATCTGGGGAAATTGCTACAGCTTGAATAATACTTTCATCAGAAAAACTACTAATTTCTTTGCCCGTTTGCGCGTCCCAAACTTTAGCTGTGTGATCTAGGCTGCCAGTAACTACTAGCGCGTTATCTGTTGAAATAGCTACACATCTAACCCATTCTGTATGCCCTGATAATACTTTTAACTCTTGCCCATTAGCTATATTCCAAACTCGCGCTGTTTGATCATAACTTCCAGAAATTAACTGTTGCCCATCTGTTGAAAAACTTATCACATTGACATGATTAGTATGTCCTGCAAACTCCCTAATATAGGTAGTTTGAACAGATGTAGAGGCACTAGCCTCTTTACTCATAGATTTTTCCTCCTAAAACAAATTATGTGTGATAGTAAACCTTTCATTGTCTAATAGAAGGTGTCTGTTATTCAAATAGTTACAGCAGATTAATTCCGAATTAGCTAAATTACAGATTTTACAACGATTTAGGTTTATTACTAATAGTGCTACGATTACGAATACGAAATCTTTCTTGTACCAACTTTTGCCATTTTGCTGGTGGTGCATCTTCCTCAATTGCTTGCAGAGAGCTTTCTGTTAAGGTTTCGCCACCTAAATGCAAAGCCTTAAAATAAATTAAAATTGTCATTATATAAACTAAAGGATTTATTAAGATTATAGGTAGAAGCTCTAGTAAAGAGGCTATAGAATTTACTAAAGCGTCTAAAGCTAATGACTTAACTTTTATTAGTTTAAGTTCCATAGCAGGAGCTTCAATAACTGTAGCAACTAAAAAAGGAACGGCAAACATTAACAAAAATGTTAAAAAGGCTGTTGCTGGAACTCGGCTTATTAATTCTTTAGACCTTTTTAATGCTGCAAATCCTTGCCGTTTTTCTATTACTAATACAGGAAATACAAGTAGACAATATATATTTATTATTATCCCTGGAATAATTAATAGTATATAGCCTAGTGAAGTAATGATAATTAAAGGAATTACAGTTCTTAAAACAGGTCGTAAATATTTTTTTATAGTTTTACGAATATTTATTTGTATAGATCTAAGAGGGAAAAACTTTAGCTGAGTTAATTTTTCTACAAAAACAAGTTGACTAATAATAGCGGCTACTAAATGCCCAAAACCATAAAAAATAGCTGTTACAAATATAGCTACAAGTTGAATATTTGAGGAAATATTTCTTTTAGAAAAGCCTTCTTGATTAAGTTGTAAAGATACAGAACCTTCAGAATTTGCAGCACTAATTGAAAGTAAAATAGCTAGAATTATCACTATTAAGTAACTTGCTACAGATAAGCGAAAAATTTGTGGGAAATATTCACTATAAAAACCAAAAGCTTGTCTAAATAAAGCAAAAGTACCTTCTGAGGCAGAACGTAAAGCCCGAGCAAAAGCAGCCGCATTAGCAGGGCGTTCTGAAGGTGTTTTTGCAAGTGCAGACATCACTAATTTATCTACAGCTTTAGGAACATCAGGACGTTTTTTTCTAAGTGAGTCAGGTAAAACCGTCAAATGTTGGTTTATTAGTAGATCTAAGTTTCCCTTAAAAGGTGTTTCCCCTACTAGCATTTCATAAACCATAACCCCTAAGCTATAAATATCAGAACGTCCATCTAATTGCTCGCCTCGGCATTGTTCAGGCGACATATAAATAGGTGTTCCTAGAATTGAACCTATTCTAGTAAGTTGCTCAGAAGATTGTTTTTTTGTGAGATGTAAATTGTTTTTTTGTGTTTGCTCCGAATTACTTTCAGGATTAGATAACTGTATATGTGTTGCTACTTCATCATTATCACTTACAGGCAAATTTGCCACATTACTACTACTACTTTTATCCACAAGTGGTTGAATTGAAGTTTTAGATTCTTGCAGTTGTGATAAAGTATTACCCCTTTGAGCAACTGTTGCTAAAGAATTATTAGTATTATTTGGAATAACAATATTATATAAGCTATTATCCTTAAGGCTATTAATAGGAGCTATTTCATCTTCAAGTTTAGCAAGTCCAAAATCTAAAATTTTTACCGTATAATTACCTTGAATATCAGGTTCTAGCCAAATGTTATCTGGTTTCAAATCCCTATGGATAATACCTTGGCTATGTGCTTCTTCAACAGCGGCGCAAATCTGTTCTACAATATTAATAACAAATTCTAAACGTAATTTACTTTCTTCTCTTAGCACTTCTCCCAATGTACAACCTTGTAAATATTCCATTACAAGGTAAGTAATACGATCTTTTCCAAAATCAGCAAAACCAAAGTCAGTAACATTAACAACATTAGGATGGCAAAGTCTTCCAGCAGCTTCAGCTTCACGGCGAAAGCGTTCTACAAACTCAGAATAGGCCATATATTGAGGAATAATTACTTTTAAGGCTACAGGTCGTTTTGTACCAAGATGAGTAGCAACATAAACTGCTCCCATCCCACCTTGACCAAGTTGGGATTCGATGCGGTATTTTTGGTCTAATACTTGACCTATTAATGATGCGGGGTGCATTTTATCCCAAGCCTTTGTCTACTAAAGAAGCTAAATGTTATTTGGGTAACTTTAGCCAATATTTTAGCAAATCTTATTAGAAAAGCATTTTCTATGTGCCTGGTGTTAACAAAGGAGATTTAACATTCCTAAAAAATACAAAAATAATTTATTTGCTATTAATTATAACGAATAACTCCAAGACAATATTAATAGTTTATTAAAATAAAATATTAATATTAAAGTGTTAAAAACTCCTCTAAAGAATTAATATCAAAAATATTAATAGCCCAAGTTTCTAAAGTCGAAGCATCAGCCAACTTGATCTTATCAACAACTGATTGCGGAAGTGTTCCAAATTTGCGTTCTAAGAGTTTTTGTAAGATTGTTGCAGCTTCTTCTTGAAGACCTTGTTGAAGACCTGTTGAAGACCAGTGTTAATGCCTTCTTGATGGCCTTGCTGGAAAATACCAGAAAGAAAAGAGTTATCACGGATATCAAAAGAGGTAGACATAGAGTTAAGCTCCTGTAAAATAAGGGTTTCAAAGTTTCTAAGACCAGATAAAATAAAAAGTTTAGTTAAAGCATCTTCTCTATCATGTCGAGGAAGAAGGGAAATTTTTTCAAGAATTTGAGCAATAACAAACCGAGTATCACTTGAACGACAAAGAATAGCTAGTAGATTATCGGACAGAAAATTACTTTCTAATAAAAAATTAGCAGGAAAAGAACGAATATCAATAAGTTGATAGCTAAATTGTAAATTAGGATGAGAAATACTGGTAGTACCATTAAATACTTTATTTCCGACATAGATAACTTGTTGCAAAGGAATTTGTCTATATTGCTTAAAGATTAGCCAGTAATACTCTAGCATTCTTAAAACCATTTCTTCATCATCTATACTTTGAAGTTCCAAATGATAAATTCTTCCATTACTTAATCTCATTACTAGATCTGCTCTACGTGTTGCTACTTCTGCAAACTCTATGTTTAGTTGTTCTACTACTTGTAAATTTTCTCCTACTAGCAATTGTACTAATCTATTTGATGTTGCTTGAAATAATTCTTTTAATACTATGTCATATTTCATTTTTCACACCTTGCTTTTATTTTTTAGCATAGATGGATTTTTTTGCAAATTTTTCGCTTATTTTTGCCAAAAATTTTCTTTATTTTTCCGAAAAGCAGTTTTTATTTGCAGAGTCAGTCTGGTAAATCTACCAACTTAATTAAGCTTATCCAAAAGCAAAACAGGGCTTGCTTGACACTAACAAAGAGGTTGTAATAATATGTGCTGTCTGGAAAAGATTGATTTTAGAATCAGTTATCTCAACTCAAACTAATAGATCGAAAAACTAATAGCTGAAATAACTTACGCAACAAATTTTGTTAGTCTCCTAATTCAGTAATTATTAAGTAGGACTTTACACCATGATTAATTATCTTCCCATTTTAATGATGTTGGGTTTGTCTATAGTTGTTGCTGGGACATTAGTTGGTGTTTCTCAATTATTAGGTCAATATATTCCTACACGTGAAAAATTAATGCCTTATGAATGCGGCAAGGATCCTGTAGGTTCAGCACACGAGCGATTTTCTGTTAAGTTTTATATGATTGCTTTACTTTTTATTTTATTTGATATTGAAGCAATATTTTTTGTACCTTGGGCAGTAATCTTTCGTCAATTAGCAGCAGATTTAACTGCTGGTAAAATTTATAACTTAGCAGCTAATGACCTATCCAAAATGTTTGTATTTTGGGAGATGTTAGTTTTTATTGCTATACTTCTAGTCGGATACATTTATGTTTGGAAAAAAGGCATTTTGGACTGGAGGAAATAATTATGGGTTTAGAAAATAAACTTGCCGAAGCTTTACCTGAAGTCTTAACCGCAAGGCTTGATGATTTAGTTAACTGGGCGCGTAAGTCTAGTTTATGGCCTGCTACTTTTGGACTAGCTTGTTGTGCTATTGAAATGATGAATATGACTAGTGCTAGGTTTGACGTTGCTCGTTTTGGAGCAGAAGTTTTTCGTGCTAGCCCACGCCAGGCTGATGTAATGATTGTTGCTGGCCGTGTTTCTAGAAAAATGGCACCCGTGCTACGTCGTATTTACGACCAAATGCCAGAACCTAAATGGGTAATTTCTATGGGTGCTTGTGCTACGGCTGGCGGTATTTTTGATAATTATGCAATTGTTCAAGGAGTTCACCAGGTTGTTCCTGTTGATGTTTATATTCCAGGTTGCCCACCAAGACCAGAAACTTTGATTTATGCAATTATGAAATTACAAGAAAAAATTCAAACAGAATCCTTAAGAAATCGCAGAGATAAAATTGAGGAGGTTATTGCGTGAGCCACGGATCTCTGGAACATTCTGATTCTAATGTTGAAGCACAAGCAACAGATGCTCCTCTTGTGCCAAAATCACTAGTTGAACAAGCTATTGAGCAAGTAAAAGAAAAATTTGAAACTGCAATAGAAGATATAAAAAAGCATGTCGGTGAAACTACTGTTTATATAAAGCGAGAAAACATTGCTGATGTTTGTCGCTTTTTAAGGGATGACCCTAGTTTTCAATTTAATTTACTTTCGGATCTAACATGTGTTGATTGAGGTATAGAAGAAGACCCCAGGTTTGAAGTGGTTTATCATTTAACTTCACTACCTAAACGCACCCGTTTACGCTTAAAAGTACGTGTTAGCGAAGAAGATTGCCATGTTCCAACTGTTGTAGGAGTTTGGCCTACAGCAAATTGGCATGAGAGAGAAACCTTTGATTTAATGGGAATTCGTTTTGATGGACATCCAGACCTAAGAAAAATACTTACTCCAGACGATTTAGAAGGTCATCCACTACGTAAAGATTTTCCATTAAGAGGTTACTAGAATAATTCGGCTATTGAGAGGATATTAATATGTCCAAAGTGTTGGAATATTCCCCTACTAAAACATTTGAACAACAAGTTCGTGAAACTGCGCTAGATTCTAATATTACCGTTAGCATGGGGCCACAACACCCTTCTACACATGGTGTGCTACGTTTAGAAGTTGTTCTTGATGGTGAAACCGTAGTTAATACCATTCCTGATATAGGTTATTTGCATACAGGAATGGAAAAAATTATGGAAACCAAGAAATACCAACAAAATATTACCATTACTGATCGCATGGATTATCTTAACCCTATGGGAAATAATCTAGGTTATGTGATGTGTATAGAAAAATTGCTAGGTATTGTTGACGATATCCCTGAGCGTGCAAAAACTATTAGAGTCATGCTAGTAGAACTACAAAGAATAGCCTCTCATATGGTTTGGTTAGGCACTCATGCTTTAGATATTGGCGCGATGAGTATGTTTTTCTATTGTTTTCGAGAACGAGAGAAAATACTTAATATCTTTGAAGCAGTTTGTGGCGGTAGAATGACAGTTAGTTTCTTCCGTGTAGGTGGGCTTCCTTATGATATTCCTGATTTTGTTCCAGGACTAGTAAAAGAATTCTGTGATAACTTCCCAAATGCCTTAAAAGAATATGACACTTTGTTAACAGGCAATAAGATTTTCCAAAATCGTACTCGTGGAGTAGGAATAATAACTGCTGAAGATGCAATAGCATGGGGTGTAACAGGGCCTTCTTTACGTGGTTCTGGTATAGATTATGATGTACGTAGATATGATCCTTATTGTGGCTATGAAAACTATGATTTTGATGTACCTGTAGAAAAAGATGGAGATGTATTTGCTCGTTATATGGTGCGGATGAGAGAGTTAAGGGAAAGCCATAAAATTGTTAAACAAACCTTAAAACGCCTAGAACCTGGCCCGGTAAAAGCTGACACTCCTAAAGTTTGCTTACCTGACCGCGAAGTAATGCTTAATCAAATGGATGCACTAATCCATCACTTTTTACTAGCAGGACTAGGTTTTACAGTTCCACCAGGTGAAGCTTATCATGCTATAGAAGGCTCTAAAGGTGAATATGGAGTTTATATAATTAGTGATGGCTCAGAAAATCCTTATCGTGTACACGTCCGAGGCCCATCGTTTGTAAATCTACAAGCTTTGCCAATGATGGCTAAAGGCGAAATGATAGCAGATACCGTAGCAATAATAGGTAGTTTAGACATTGTTTTAGGAGAAATTGATCGCTAAAAAGTGATTAAAAAATTAAATATGTTTTCACCAGAAATTGAACAAAAAATAGAAGCTACAATCAATAAATACCCTCATAAACGTTCTGCTCTTTTGCCTTTAATCCATATTGCTCAAAATGAGCAAGGACAAATTACAGAAGAAGCAATTGCTTATATTGCTGAAAAGTTAGATCTTATGCCAGTTGAAGTTTATGAGGTAGTAACTTTCTACAGCATGTATTTTCTAGATCCGATAGGCAAATATAACCTTCAAGTGTGCCGCACTATTAGTTGTATGCTTTGTGGAGCATATGACATCCTGGATCATTTACGTAATAAATTAGGTATTAAAAATGGAGAAGTGACTAAAGACGGACGTTTCCGCTTAACAGAAGTGGAATGTTTAGGCTCTTGTTCTACGGCTCCAGCAATGCAAGTTAATTTTGATTATCACGAAAATCTTACTACTGAAAAAGTAGATCAAATTTTAGCAAAATTACCCTAGGTGACTATGGCAGAATTAAAAGTTCTTACAGCAAGATTTAATACCCCTAATTCAGCAGATATTGACACTTATCTTAAAGATGGGGGTTATCAAGCACTAGCAAAAGCATTAAAAATGACCCAAGACGATGTGATCAACGAGGTCAAAAAGTCCGCCTTACGTGGTCGAGGTGGAGCAGGCTTTCCTGCTGGTGTAAAATGGAGTTTTGTTCCTCGTCAATTAAATAAACCAAAATACTTGGTTTGTAATGCTGATGAGAGCGAGCCTGGGACTTGTAAGGATCGTCCACTGATGGAATATGACCCACACCAATTAATTGAAGGTATGGCTATTGGTGGTTATGCTCTAGGGTCAAACCTATCATTTATCTATATTCGTGGTGAATATTGGTATTTGATCTCAATCTTAGAAAAAGCTATCCAACAAGCCAGGGATCGTGGTTATCTAGGAAAAAATATCTTAGGTACTGGATTTGAACATGACATTATTGTTCACCCAGGAGCAGGTGCTTATATTTGTGGTGAAGAAACCGCGCTGCTTAACTCACTTGAAGGTAAACGAGGTCATCCACGTATTAAACCTCCCTTCCCTGCTGTGGTTGGTCTTTATGGCTGTCCGACAGTAGTCAACAATGTGGAAACTTTAGCAGCAGTCCCCCATATCATTAACAAGGGTGGTGATTGGTATCGCAGCCTTGGAACAGAAAAAAGTGGCGGATCAAAAATGTTTTCTTTAAGCGGTCATGTTAACCGTCCAGGCAATTATGAAGTCAGAATGGGTTATCCATTAATGGATTTTATAAATGAAGAAGGCGGAGGAATGCGCGGTGGTAAAAAACTAAAAGCTGTAATTGTTGGAGGCTCATCTGTACCAATAATTAATGCTGAAGATTCTGCTAAATGTAATCTAGATTATGAATCTTGCCAAAGTGTAGGTACTATGCTTGGTTCAGGTGGTGTAATTGTAATGGATGAAACCACTGATATTTTTGAGACTACTTTTAATTTAATTAGATTTTATAACCATGAATCTTGTGGCTGGTGTACCCCTTGCCGAGAAGGTACAGACTGGTTAATGAAAATCTTTAAGAAAATAAAAGCTGGAATGGGTGAAGAATCCGACTTAGATCTAATCCTTAAGCTTTGCTTTAATATTGAAGGTCGTTCCCATTGTCCACTTGGTGAAGCGGCTGTTTGGCCTATTACTAGTGCTATAAAGAAATTCCCTGAAGATTTCAAAAAACGCTTACATGTGCGTAAATCATTACCAGTAGTGTCAATGGCTAAGTAATAAAATAGATCTTGCTTTCTTTAATATCAACAAACGGAAACAATTATGAGTGATACAGTAAAGTTAAAAATAAATGGCAAAGATTATGAAGCACCCAAAGGAAAGCTTCTAATTGAAGTTTGTTTGGAAAATGATATTCATGTCCCTAATTTTTGTTATTACCCAGATTTAACCCCTCAAGCTGCTTGCCGAATGTGTTTAGTAAGAATTGACAAAATGCACAAGCTTGCTACTTCTTGCACAATAGAAGTAGGTGAAGGAATGAATGTCACTACTGAATCAGAAGAGTTACATGATGCTCGTAAAGGCATGCTGGATTTTATTTTAGGTAATCACCCATTAGATTGTCCTGTTTGTGATAAAGGCGGACAATGTGAATTACAAGACATGGTGTTTGAGCATGGTACAGTTTATGCTCATTATAATGTAAAAAAGAACAATACTCCAGAATGGCGACTTTCTCCATTTATTGCTTATGACCCTCAACGATGTGTTAGATGTTATCGTTGTATCCGAGAATGTACTGAGGTAATGGACGTTAATGCGTTAGGTAAGATTTTCCGAGGTACTCATGAAGTTATAGGGCCTTATGGCTTAGGGATGGATAAAGAAGGAATGGACAAAGGCTATTCCTTAGATTGTGAGCAATGCGGTAATTGTGTAGAAATTTGTCCAGTAGGTGCATTGCTTTCGGTTGATTCTCGCTTTCGTTCGCGTCCTTGGGATATGAAAGAAACCGTCACTACCTGCACACATTGCGGTGATGGTTGTCAAATGCGTTTAGGCACTCGCGGTAACAACTACGTAAGAGTTGCTTCTAAAGATATGACTGGTGTTAACGGTGAATTTCTTTGTGTTAAAGGTCGTTATGGTTGTTCTTTTATTTCTAACCCTGAACGCCTTACTAAACCAATGATTCGCCGAAACGGTCAATTAGAAGAAGTAAGTTGGGAAGAAGCCCTTAAATTTACTGCTGAAAAATTAAAAGAGATTTCTGCTAGTAGTAAAGATGCTGTTGCGGTTTTAGGAAGCCCAAGACTTACAAATGAAGCTAATTTCACTTTACGTAGATTTGCAGAAAAAGGTATTGGGACACGTAGCTTTGGACAGGTTGCCGATGCTGATTGGCATCAGTTTTTTGCTCATCTAACGGCCCCAATAGCTACACATCAAGAAGTTAAAAAAGCAAAAAATATTTTGATGATTGGTGGAGATGCTACAGAAAATCATCCGCTGTCTGGCATGGTCATTCGTTATGCTGTGCGCAAACATAATGCTCGTTTAATGGTTGTTAATTCACGTCGGACAAAGATTGCTAGACGACAAGCAAAGCAATTTTTGCATATCCGCCCAAATTCAGAAGCAGCTATTGTAGCTTCGCTTTTTGAGTCAGAAACAGAACTTCCAAGACTTGCTGAATTAGCAAAAGTAAAAGTTGAACAATTACAAAAGCTTCGTGAACAAGTATTTAACAGCGAAGAACTACTTATTGTTGTTGGGCCAGAAGTACGAGGAGCAACCCTTGCAGCCTTAGCTCAACTAGCAGAAGTTCTTAACAAACAAAAAGAAAGACCTATTAAGTATCTACCTTTAGCAACTTATAATAATACAATGGGTGCTATTGATATGGGACTTGCTCCTAATGGACATAGTTTAATGAGGGCTTTTGGTTCACAAATCCAAGCTTTATATTTAGCCGGTAGCAACCCGGTTGAGCAATATGGAACAGACTGGCAAATAGCCTTAAAGAAATTAAAGTTTTTAGCTGTTGCTGATATGTTTTTAACAGAAACTGCTCAAATGGCAGATGTAGTTTTTCCAGTAAATAGCTTTGCAGAACAAGATGGTACTTTTACTAATAATACTACTCAAGTTCAACGTGTCCAACGTGCAATTGAGGGAGAAGGACAAGTAAGACCTGATTGGATGGTAATTAATGCTTTAGCTCGTGAAATGCGAGTTGATATTGGAGCAAAAGGATCGTCTGTTTCTATTTTCCGTGATATTGCTGCGGAAATTGCTGATTACAAAGGTATTACTTATGAACGTATCAAGAAAGAAAGTGCTATAAAAACAACCAAAATTTTAACAAAAGCTAGAGAGGTTGTAGAACTTTGTGAAGATTTACGTTCAGAATGTTCCAGAATTGATACAAGCATTGACCTAAATCGAACAAATGTTGCACAAGGTGAAGGACTCTTCCGTATTGGCACAATGATGAGAAAATCCCCAGTAATGCATGATGCTTTTGTCAAAGATGAAGAGGTGCAAGCCGCAACAGTAAACGCTTAATAGTTTTCAACAAAAATAAAACACTGACTTCTAAAATCAGTGTTTTATTTTTTATTCTCAAGTTTATGAGAGCCTATTTTTATTTAGCCAACAAATGTTTACCTAAATGGCTCTACTTTTTTTGTTTTTCTTTTTTCATTCCTTTAGTTTTTCTTTTAATTTTACCCATAAAAATATCTGCTCTTGACCCTAAAAAAGACCTAAACCAATATATTCTTAACTCTTGGCAAGATGGGCTACCTCATTTAGTAATTAGAAATATTATTCAAAGTAAAGATGGTTATTTATGGTTAGCTACTTATGAAGGACTAGTACGCTTTGATGGGGTGACTTTTACAGTATTTGATAAAAAAAACACCCCTCAATTTCAAGATAATAGAATCAATGCTATTCATCAAGATAACTTAGGTAATATTTGGGTAGGGACTGGTAAAGGATTACTTTGTTATCAAAAAGGTAAATTTACTTCTTATACGACTAAAGAAGGGCTACCAGGAAATACAATTTATTCAGTTTATCAAGACCGTTCAGAAAACCTTTGGATTGGGACAAATCAAGGGCTAGCTTGCTATAAAGATAGTAAATTTACCATTTATACAACTAAAGATGGGCTATCTAACAATTTAGTTTCTGCAATTTTCCAAGATAGGGCTGGGACATTATGGTTTGGGACAGGAGCGGGAATTAATCAATTTTCTAACAGTACTTTTACTAGCTATAAGCTAGATGATACTGCTATAGGGAATTTTGTTAATAAAATTTTTGAAGATAAAACAGGAATGATTTGGATTGGGACTAATGGCGGACTTAAATCTTTTCTGGAAGGAAAAATAACTCATTTTGGTCAAGAATATGGGCTTTCTTACAACAGTATATCCTCTATTTTAGAAGATCGTGATGGCACGCTTTGGTTTGGTGGCTATGGAACAGGGCTAATTGCTTATAGACAAAACAAGTTTATTACTTTTTCTACTGACCAAGGTTTTTCAGATAATATTATTAGGTCTTTATATGAAGATCAGGAAAGTAGTCTTTGGATAGGAACTAATAGCGGATTAAGTAGGTTAAGGGACGGGGCATTATCTAACTATACAACAAAAAATGGATTACTTAGTGATAATATTCGCTCTGTTTATCAGGCTAAAGATGGAAGTATTTGGGTTGGGACAGATGGCGGTGGAGTAAGTAGATTTTACCAAGGTCAATTTACTAACTATACATTAGAACAAGGTTTAGCTAATAAATTTGTTCGCACAGTTTATGAAGACAAAGAAGGAAATATTTGGATTGGGACAAACAAAGGATTAAATAAGTTTAGCCAAGGTAAATTTTCTCATTATCCAATCAATGATATTTTTTCTATTTCTCAAGATAGTTTAGGCAATATTTGGGTTGGTACTTATGGAAATGGCATTTATTCTTTAAATGGCAGTAAGATTAGCAATTACACAACTAAAGATGGTTTGCCAAGTAATATTGTCCGATCTATTTGTGAAGATTTACAAGGAAATATTTGGTTTGGTACAGAAGGCGGAGGACTAGCTTGTTTTAAGTATGGGAAGTTTACTATTTACAATGAAAAAAATGGTTTATCTGGAAATAGTGTTTTATCAATTTATTCAGACAAAGATGGCTATTTATGGATTGGGACTCAAGACGGAATTAACCGTTTTAAGGATGGCGAATTTTTCCTTTACTCTATAAAATCTGGTCTTTTTGATGATGTTGCTTTTCAAATCCTAACAGATGACAAAGAAAACTTTTGGATTAGTTGTAACAAGGGAATTTACCGAGTTAGCAGACAAGATTTAATGGATTATTCAAACAGTAAAATTGCTAAAATAACTTATAGAGCTTTTAGTAAAGCTGATGGGATGGAAACAAATCAATGTAATGGTAATTCACAACCTGCTGGGTGTAGAAGTTTAGATGGTCGTCTATGGTTTCCTACTGTAAAAGCTTTAGTTTCAATTGATCCTAACTTTGAAAAGAAGAACTCTCTTGTCCCAAATGTTGTAATTGAGCAGATTACAGTTGATGAGCAAGCTTTTTATCCAGAAAAGATGTCATTTTCTCAAGATAATAAAACCTTTAAGTTTTACTATACTGCCCTTAGTTTTATTGCTCCTGAGAGAGTTAAATTTAAGTATATTTTAGAAAATTTTGACTCAAAATGGTCAAATGAAACTAATTTACGTTTTGCTGTCTATAATAACTTGCCAGCAGGAAATTACATATTTAAGGTAATGGCTTGTAATAGTGATGGTATTTGGAATGAAGCTGGAGCAAGTTACCAATTTTCTATTAACCCTTATTGGTGGGAAACACCTTGGGCTTATAGTGGTGGAATTTTTGGTTTGTTAGGATTATTTTATTTAGGTGTTCGTTTTAGGGAACGTCGCTTTTTGCTACGCAATTTAGAATTAGAAGCAAAAGTAATAGCTCGAACTAAAGAACTTGACAAGAAAAACGATGAGTTAGCAGGAAAACTTTTAGAGCTTGACGGTAAAAATAATGAACTTGATAAAAAGAATGAAGAATTAGCTAGTAAAAATGCTGCTTTAGTTCGTTCTCGTGATGAAATAATACAATCAAATAAACGAGCAGAACTAATTTTTAGTGCTTTATCAGACGTTTTACCAGGAACTATTTTAGACGAAAAATACCGAATTGAAAAAAAGATTGGAGCAGGAGGTTTTGGACTAGTTTATCGTGCTACACATTTAACTTTAATGAGAGAAGTAGCAGTAAAAATTTTTCGTCCATCATCAGCAAATACATCTTTAGAAAGCCTAGAACGTTTTCGCCGAGAAGGAATAACAGGTTCAAGAATTAATCATCCAAATGCTGTTGCAGTGCTAGATTCAGGAGTTTCAACTAGTGGAATTGCTTATTTAGTAATGGAACTTTTAGAAGGCCACACATTAACACAAGAATTAGAAAAGGAAAAAATTCTTACCCCCTGGCGTTGTGCAGAAATTATCATACCTGTATGTGAAGCTTTAGAGGCTGCACATACAAGCGGACTTGTTCATAGAGATATAAAACCAGACAATATTTTTCTTCATCAATCCCCACAAGGTGAAGTGGTTAAAGTAGTAGATTTTGGGATTGCTAAACTTGTAGGTGACACATTAAATTTTGATTTAGATACATTAACCCAAAGTGGAATTGTTGGAACTCCAACTTTTATTGCTCCAGAAAGATTATCTAATAAACATTATGATGGGCAAGCAGATGTTTACAGTGTTGGAGTTATGCTTTATCGGATGTTAGCAGGACGACTTCCATTTCAAATAGAGGATAAAAATAATGTTTGGGCCGTAGCCTTAATGCACTTAAAAGAAAACCCTCCTAAGTTAAGAAATATAAATTCAAGTATTTCACTAGAAATAGAAGAGTTAGTAATGAGGCTACTTGATAAAGAGCCTGAAAACCGGCCCAAAGCTAAAGAAGTAGCTAAAGAGTTTGCCCAACTTGTAGGTTTTCAAGTTAACTTAAAAACTACAGGAAAAGTATTTCTTACAGCAAATGAGGATAATGTTTTAGAAGCAAATACAATGAAAATAAGTAATGCGACCAGTGAAGATATAACTATTACCCTTAATAAAAATTCAACCCTAACAAAATAATTCATAAAGTCTTACCTTTATCTATCAAATAAAATTAAAAGATAATAACTCTTCTGTTTACAAATACATAAATCAAAAATCTTAATAACAATATATTAATATCTTGAAAAGACCTTTGGCTTATAGTATTGTACTTAAGTTATAGATGATAAAATGATACGCATATTTTCCTAAAATATATAATACAAGTAATAAATACAGTAAAAATCCCAGTAAGTTAATTTAAGACAGGAAATACCTTAATGCTTACTCAATACTTTAAGACATTGTCTTTTTGTAAGTTAGTTTCTATTTTCTGTTTTTTAATAGGAATAACTAATTTTATTGGTTGGGGGTTTTCTATTGAAAGTTTATTAAGGATAACCCCTGCATTTGCTGCAATGCAGCCAAATACAGCTATTTGCTTTATTTTATCTAGTTTTATGCTTTGGGCATCTATAAGTAATTCATCAGAAGTTGGAAACTTACACAACAAACAAAAATCCTTAATCTATATTTCTTCAATGTTAATAATGTTAATAAGTTTATTATCACTGGGAGAATATTTATTAAAGGGAGATTTAGGCTTAGATCATGTTTTATTTTGGCGACCATTTAAGCAAGTAGGAAATACTAGACTCGGGCCAATGGCCCCTATGACAGCGATAAATTTTATTTTATTAAGTGTAGCTTTTTTCTCTTTTACTACAAAAGTTTTACATAAATATGCTACAGCACAAATATTAACCTTAACTACTGGATTTCTTTCTTTGCTTTCTATTACTGGCTATGCTTATCATTCTGTTACTTTTTATGGGCAAGAACTTAATACACAAATAGCTCTACATACAGCAATATCACTACTAGTTCTATCTTTTGGAATATTTTGGATTTACCCTAACAATGCTATAGCTAGTATACTTAATGGTAGTTATTATGGTAGTACAGTAGCAAGACGTTTACTGCCTGTAGCTATTTTTATGCCATTAGTTTTAGGTTGGATTAGATTAAAGGGGCAGGATTTAGGATTTTATGATACTGAATTTGGATTAACAATATATGCAATTACAACAATAGTTTTTTTTACATCTTTTATTCTTTGGCAAGCTTGGACATTAAATCAAAATGATGTTGCTCGAAGAAAAATAGAGATGGCGCTTAAGGAAAGTGAAGAAAAGTTACAAGCAATATTAAATAATTCTCCATCCATAATATATCTTAAAGATTTAGAAGGTCGATTTATTTTAATGAATGAGCCTTTTGAAAAGGAATTTCAGATACCTAGAAAAACCCTTGTAGGTAAATCGATGCATGAAGTTTTTCCTAAAGAAGCAGCAGATGAATATCTAAAAAATGATAAAAAAGTAATTGAAACAAAAAAAGCTCTTATTTATGAAGAAACAGCACCTCATCAAAATGGCGCACGTACTTATCTTTCTGTAAAATTTCCTATTTTTGATGCTGATGGCAAACCATATGCTTTAGCAGGTATTTCAACAGATATAACAAAAAGAAAAAAGTTAGAAGAAGATTTGCGTAAGCTAACTGAAGAATTGGAAAAGAAAGTTGAAGAGCGAACCAAACAATTAGAATTAACAAATAAACAGTTGCAAGAAGAAATATTAGAGCATAAAAAATCTCGTAAAGAGATTGAAAAATTAAATGTAGAGTTAGAAAAGCGAGTTTTAGAACGTACTGAACAACTTAATGCTACAAATAAAGAACTAGAAGCTTTTAGTTATTCTGTATCGCATGATTTACGCGCACCATTAAGACATATAAATGGCTTTATTCAATTGTTAGAAAAACATGCTACTGTTAAGCTAGATGAAAAAGGTAACAGATATATTAAGATTATTTCTGAAGCAGCACAAAAAATGGGAGTTTTGATTGATGAATTACTTGCATTTTCTCGAATGGGAAAACAAGACATGTCAACTACAATAATTGAGCTTGGAGAAATAGTTAAGGAAGCAGTCAAAACACAAATAGAAATGTCAGGAAAAGATAATATAACGTGGATTATCAATGACTTACCAAAGGTTGATGCAGATGCAGCAATGTTAAGAGTTGTTTTAAACAACTTAATTTCTAATGCTATAAAATACTCTAGTACATGCTCTACTCCAGTAATAGAAATAGGATCAGAAACTTCGTCTATGGAAGAAATAATCTTTATTCGTGATAATGGAGTTGGATTTGATATGCAATATGCTAATAAGCTATTTGGGGTTTTTCAACGCTTGCATCGTGCAGATGAATTTGAAGGTGTTGGAATTGGACTAGCCACTGTTAGACGTATTATTCATCGGCATAAAGGAAAAGTTTGGGCAGAAAGTAAACTAAATGAAGGAGCAACCTTCTATTTTTCATTACCTAAAATAAACTAGGAGTTTAATTTATGGCAAAAGTACATAAAATTTTACTGGCAGAAGATAACCCTAATGATGTTGAACTATCATTAGAAGCATTAGGTGAACATAATTTAGCAAATGAAGTTATAGTTGTGCGAGATGGCTCAGAAGCATTAGACTATCTTTACTGCCAAGGAAGCTTTAGCAACAGAACAAATGGAAACCCCGCAGTAATTCTCCTAGATATAAAAATGCCAAAAGTTAATGGGTTAGAAGTTCTAAAACAAATTCGGGATGATGAAAAATTAAAAACAATCCCTGTTGTTATGTTAACTTCTTCAAGAGAAGAAAAAGACTTAGTTATTAGTTATAATTTAGGAGCAAATGCTTATGTGGTAAAGCCTGTAGACTTTCAACAATTTATTACTGCTGTTAAAGAAATTGGTTTATTTTGGGCTGTAATTAATGAACCTCCTCCAAGTAAAATTGTATAAGTTATTAATATAAAACTATATGGAAACAAAAATTAAAATACTACACCTAGAAGATAACCCTAATGATGCAGAATTAGTTAAAGAGATACTAGATTCTGAAGGCGTAAAGTTTGAAATCCTACAGGTTAGCAATCGGGAATCATATGTTAAAGCTGTTCAAACACAAAAGTTTGATCTGATTTTTTCAGATTATTCTATACCTTCATTTAGTGGAGCAAAAGCTTTAGAAATAGCAAAAGAAAAAACCCCTGATACCCCATTTATTTATATTTCTGGGACAATTGGAGAAGATGCAGCAATAGAAGGTTTTAAGAATGGTGCAACTGATTATGTACTTAAAAACCGGCTTTCAAAACTTATTCCTTCTGTCTTTCGTGCCTTACGGGAAAAACAAGAGCGTACTCAACGTAAAATGGCAGAAGTAGAAATTCATAGGCAAGCAACTTTAATTAATATTGTTCCTGATGCAATTCAAGAACTAGATTTAGAAGGTAATATTTTGTTTTGGAGTAAGGGATCAGAACGTCTTTATGGGTGGACGGCTGAAGAAACCCTTGGTAGAAATATTAAAGATATAACTTTTAAGAAAGAGCCTTCCCTTTTTTCTACCACTACTAAAAATGTTCTTGAAAAAGGAGAATGGTTTGGGGAATTAAAACAAGTTAATAAAGTTAATAGAGAAATTATTGTAGAAAGTCGTCAAGCTTTAATTAAAGGTGAACCTAGTTTCTTACAAACATTACTAGTAGTTAATACAGATATTACAGAGAAAAAAAAGTTAGAAGCACAATTTTTACGGGCCCAAAGAATGGAATGTATTGGAGCTTTAGCAAGTGGTATTGCTCATGACTTAAATAATGTTCTTGCTCCAATAATGATGTTTATCCAAATATTAAAAAAACGTCTTCCAGATGAGAGAAGCCAAAAACTACTTAATATGTTGGAAGATAGTTCTCAAAGAGGTGCTGATTTAGTTAAACAGGTACTTTCTTTTGGACGTGGGCTAGAAAGTCAAAGAATAGCAATACAAATTAGCCATTTAGTCTCAGAAGTTGAGAAAGTTATTAGAGAAACTTTCCCTAAAAATATCAACCCATTAATTAGTATAAAAAAAGATATTTGGAGTGTTTTAGCTGATACTACACAAATTCACCAGGTTTTAATGAATCTCTGTGTTAATGCTCGCGATGCTATGCCTAATGGAGGTACTCTATCTATTAGTATAGATAATTTATTTATTGATGAAAATTATGCTCAAATTAGCGAGGAAGCAAAAGTTGGCCCACATGTTGTTATAGAAATTGCTGACACTGGCGAAGGTATGTCAATTGAAACAATGTCAAAAATATATGAACCATTTTTTACCACCAAAGAAATAGGTAAAGGAACAGGTTTAGGTCTGCCTACAGTAATAAGTATAGTTAAAGCTCACGATGGATTTATTACGCTAGAGAGTAAAATTAAATATGGAACTAAGTTTAAGATCCATTTACCTGCATCAGAAGTAAAAGAAGTCTCAGTTGCAGAAAAAGAGCCTTATGATTTATTTGCTGGTCAAGGAGAAATGATATTAGTTGTTGATGATGAAATTTCTGTTAGAGAAATCACCAAAGCTACTTTAGAAGCCAGCAATTATGAGGTTTTAACTGCAAATGATGGAACAGAAGCCATTGCAAATTATTTACAAGAAAAAGAAAGAATCTCTTTAGTAATTACAGATAATATTATGCCTTTTATGGATGGACTTACTACAATAAAAGCTCTAAGAAAAATAGATCCCACTATTAAAGTAATTCTTGCTAGTGGTGTTAGTACAATAAATGTAGTAAATGATGAAGCTTATAATATCAATGGAGTGCTACAAAAACCTTATACTACAGAAAAATTACTAAAACTTGTTAAAGAGGTACTAAGCCAATAAACTTTGATAAAACAAAATATCTCCAAAGCTTTTGGAACTTTTAAGCATAGTTTTGCGTGAAAGTCCAATAAACCCCAGCAAAATATATAAACAAATGGTAAGGAGATATATATGTTTAAGTCCACAAAACTAGGACTAACCTTAGCACTTTCTTTAATACTTGGATTACAAACTGCAACAACAGCACAAACTGATAAGAAAAAAGAAGAATTAGACAACTCTAGATCAAAAATAACAATGGTATTTGGAGGCAAACGCTTAGGAATTATTGCTGGCCGTTTATCTAAAGAACGCGCTCAAGAACTAAACCTTGGTGAAAAACGTGCTGTTTTAGTTAAAGAGGTACTAAAAGATAGCGCAGCAGATCGCGCTGGACTAAAAGCTGGAGATGTAATTGTAGAACTTGATGGTAAAGCTATTGAATCTTATCAAGACCTGCGAAGAAAATTACAAGAAGTAGAATTTGGTAAATCTACATCTTTACGTATTATTCGAGGTAGTAATTCTCAACTGTTAAGTTTTACTTTAGATAAATCCTTAGAAAAAGACTTTTATGCTTTCTCATATGGTCGAGGTGAAGAACATAGAAAAGCTCTTGAAAAAGCAGGGGAAGTTCGCAAAAAAGCTTTAGAACAGTCCCACGAAGCCATAGAAAAATACAAAAAAGAATTTGAAAAAGCCCGTGCAGAAGGTAAAACTGACAAATTCTTTTTTGCTTTTGGGCGTGGTCGTTTAGGTGTTAGCGTTCAAGAACTCACTGATCAATTAGGCAAATATTTTGGAGTAGAAAAAGAGCAAGGAGTTTTAGTTTCTAATGTTTCAGAAAATAGCCCAGCATCTAAAGCAGGTCTTCAAGCAGGTGATGTAATTGTTGAAATTAATGGAAATGTAATTAGAAATAGTCGTGATTTACGTAAAGAAGTAAGTAAGATTGAGTCTGGAGAAGCACGATTAATAGTTATACGTAATCGACAAAAGATAGAATTGAGAGCCAATTTAGAAGCTAGACCTGAACCAGGAGAAAATTTTAATTTCTATTTTCCTGCTGAACCACAAGCTTTAGTAGAGTTGGAAGATTTTGCTATTCCACCTATTCCACCTATTCCACCTATTCCACCTATTGAATTAAAAGAACTAAAAGATTTACCTGAGATCCACATCCCTGATTTTAATTTTGACTTTGACGAAAACTTTGTTGGAGATCTTGATATTTATCTTTAAGCTTAACTCGCTAATTTTTCAGAAATTCAGCAGGCGTAGCAAATATGCGTCTGCTGAAACTTGGCAAGACTTTTCTATTTTGACCTTTTAGACTTCCTCATTGTAATTAAATTCGAGTTTGCTTTGAACCACGATTTCGTTCATTACTTTTTCAATTTTTCCACTTTTCACAATTTCCATAAAAATACTGACCAAGCTTTGAATGTTAATTATTTCTTCAATAGCCTGCATATAAGATTCTACTACAGACTCGATCTTGTATTTTGCCATTGCTTGAATTTTAATTTGTTCACAAATTTTATTAGTTGTTTCATCTGATTTAATAACAAAAGTGATAGGAAACTTTTGCACTTTGTCAATGTCCAAAAAATATTTGCTTACATCTGTTGTTTCAGTGACTTGGAAAAACCTACCTATGGGCTTCATAACAAAATCTATCCCCCCATCATTAGCATTTGTCCTTCCTGTTTTATATAAAGTTAATGCTTTTTCAACAACTGTCTCTTTTTCATTTCCAATCCAAATTGTTTGTTGTTCATACATAGCTTTAAGTACAGCATAACTAACAATTTCAAAAATTCTTGCATCTACATCTGGGTTTAATTGCTCTACAATAAACTCCATTGCCTTATCAGCTTTTTCTTCTCCAAAATCTACTATTTTTTTACATACTTCAAGAAAGTTTTCAAATGCAGCTTTTTTTGTGGCTATATAAGATTCAATTATGTTAATAACCGCTTTTGCTATGTTGTAAGTAAAGTCTTCACCATCTTTTTTTCTAATTTTTACTTTTAGCAAATCTTCTTGAATCCAATATCTTTGTTTTTCAACATCACGAACTATAGGTTGTTTGCCCAGTGTAGGATAAAATTTCTTAAATTCATCATTTAAGCGGGCATTTAGAGCATGGTTTTGTAGCTTTCTACCAAAAGGTAATTCTCTTTGTCTACGAAATAAATCAGAGAATTTTGCCCCTTCATATTTTGAGTATGAAAGTTTTGTTTTTTCATAAAAAAAGCCATTATTTATATAATCTTCAATCACAACATATAAAGCATAATGATTTGCAAAAGCTCCTCGCGCTTTTGAGCCTCGATTTGCAGCTTTTGTTTTATTGTTTAAATATCCAAGTAAAGGGCTTGCCTCAAATACATCTTTAGCATAATCCCCAAAATGCACTTCAAGAATACCAAGAATAACAGATGTAAATGTGTGATTAGTAATTTCAAATTTATACATCAAAAAGGCTGTCTTGTTTTAGTTCTATAGAAAGGTTACTACTTTTTCTTATAAAATTTTTTTCTAAAGGTTTCAGTTCTTCCCCATTAAAATGGCTAGAAATACTAAGTCTTCGTAATCCAATCTTAAAATATTCAGATTGCAACTCAATGCCAATGGATTTACGATCAAATCTTTGTGCAACAGCACAAGTTGTAAAAGTCCCTGCAAATGGATCAAGTACAATATCTTTTGGGTTACTGCTAGCCTTAATAATTCTCTCTAAAAGAGCTTCTGGTTTTTGGCTTGGATGATTTTCATATTCTAACATTCGGTATCGTACTCTAGGTATATACCATGTATTGCCTGGTACCTTAGTAGTTTTATATTGGGTAGGTATTTCTTTTCTATAATCAATAAGCTTGCGTGTGGCGCCTGTTTTTGCTTCAACCTCTATATCTGTAGCATTAAAAGTATAGTTTTTGGGATCTTTTACACAAAAAAGAATTGGCTCATACAATGAACCAAAGTGTTTTTTTGCTTGAACCCCTGAACTATCATAATGCCAAACAATGCGTGAAAGAATCGTTAATCTTTCGCGCAACCATAAATCAATATATGGCATTGCTTGTGTGCTAGTCATTACGTAAAGACTACCATTAGGTTTTAACTTTTTAATGCAAAGTTCTAACCATTTGTAACACCATTCAGCATAATGTTTATCAGACGGCCAACTATCAATAAAATCACCAAAAATTTTTCCGATGTTGTAAGGAGGATCAGCAAAGATAAGGTCTATAGACTCGTTTTTTAGATCTCCAAGACAATCAAAACAGTCTCCATTGTAAATAGCAACTGTTTCTTTTACTTGTTTTATAAACTTATCCATATCTTTCCAGTGTGCTTTTAGCATAATCAACCAACTATTTTACTTTTTGGTATTGTGCTAAAAGTCAAACAAAAGGACTCAACAATATAGGTTTAAAACTTATAAAAATCTTTCTTCAAAAGCACCCATAGAGCGGAATTTTTCATAACGACGCTCTAGCATTTCTGTGATAGGTAGTTCACGAATACTTGCTAAAGCAATAGCAAGACGCTCTTTTAATATATTTGCCATTGTTTCATAGTCTTTATGTGCGCCGCCTTTAGGTTCAGGAATTATTTCATCTATAATACCTAAAGCTTTTAGATCCTGTGCTGTTATCTTCATACTTTCAGCCGCTTTATCTGCTTTAGCTGAGTCTTTCCATAAAATTGCAGCACAACCTTCTGGAGAAATTACAGAATAAACAGCATTTTCTAAAATATAAACTATATCACCAACACCTATAGCTAATGCCCCTCCAGAACCACCTTCCCCAGTGACAGTAATGATTATTGGAACACGAATTCTAGCCATTTCAATTAAATTTCTTGCTATAGCTTCGGCTTGTCCTCGTTCTTCTGCTTCAATGCCTGGATAAGCACCTGGTGTGTCAATAAAACAAAAAATTGGACGGTTAAACTTTTCAGCTAACTTCATCACCCGCAAGGCTTTACGATAACCTTCTGGTTTTGGCATACCAAAATTACGCATCTTGCGATCTTCGGTTTTACGACTTTTAAGATTTGCTTTTTGGTGTCCAATAATCATCACTGGTTCACCTAAAAATTGAGCAAATCCACATACCAACGCTGAATCGTCTGCATAACGTCGGTCGCCATGAATTTCTTGAAAGTTTTCAAAAACCAAATGAGCAAAGTCTAAAGTGTAGGGCCTATCCTGATGTCGAGCATTTCGCACTCTATCCATAGGGCTAAGGCGTGAATGGATTTTTTGTTGTAGCTCATCAATCCTAGAGCGTAAAACATCAATTTCTGCTTTTAGTTCTGTAGATAAATTCTGCTCAGAACGGTTTTTTAGCAATTCATTAATTTGTTGCTCTAGTTTTTGTAGTTCTTTTTCTAAGCTTAAAGTTTCTGTATCGTTCATTAGCTCGACAGACATAGGCGTTTTTACTCCTGCTAGGAGTTGGGGATTTGATTCAAAGACTAACATATTATTTATCCGTCAAGTGATTCATCTACTTGTAAGGGAATCCCATTAAGAAAGTCTCTTACTTGTAAGCGTTTACGTCCTTCTAGTTGAAGTTCTAATATTGTTAATGCAGTGGATTGATTGCAAGCTATCACTATACCATTTTTATCGGCTTGAACAATCGTTCCTGGCTGATTATTGCCAGATAAAACTGCATTTTTAACCTTAGCTTGCCAAATAATTAACCTAGTACCTTTTAAGAGTGTGTAAGCACCGGGCCAGGGCTGAAAGCCTCTTACACGTAAAGCCACCTCTTGAGCAGTCATTTCTTGCCAATTAATTTTTCCATCTTCCCGCTTAAGAATGGGCGCAAAGGTAGCCTTTTCATGATCTTGTTTTTGAGGAGTAATTGAAAGCAACTTGTCTAAAGTTTGCGAAAGTAGTTCAGCACCTAAAAAACTTAACCGTTTACCTAATTCTTCAGCCGTTTCTAAATCAGAAATTTCTGTTGCTTGTTGAAGTAAAATATCTCCAGCATCAAGTTCTGGAACTAACTGCATTGTGGTGATTCCTGTTTGCTTTTCTCCATTAACAATTGCCCAATTAATAGGTGCTGCACCTCGATAAGCTGGAAGTAATGAGAAATGAACATTAATAAAACCATATTTAGGAATTTTTAGTATCCATTCAGGAATAATCCTCCCATAAGCTACAATAATTGCAACGTCTGGGGCTAGGGAATCAAAAAGTTGTTGAAACTCTGGAGTGCGAACTTTGGTTGGTTGGTAAACTGTTAGTTGATGGGCTAAAGCCGCCTGTTTAACAGGTGGTGGATGAAGTTTATTACCACGTCCAGCCGGTTTATCTGGTTGAGTAAAAACAGCTAATACTTCATGTCCATCTGCAATAATACGTTCAAAGGAAGGGACAGCCCATTCAGGTGTCCCTAAAAATACTATTTTCATAGAGTTGGTTATTTCCAATCTCCTAACTTGATGCGTTTTTTGATCTTACGCATTACTAATTCTCTTTTTAATGGCCCAAGATATTGAATAAATAATTCGCCATTTAAGTGATCATTTTCATGTGCAATACATCTAGCAGTTAAATCCATTGCATCAATGGTAAACTCTTTGCCTGTAGCATCAAAAGCACGTGCTACAAGTCTTTTTGGTCGAGTAACTTCAAAGTAAATATTAGGAAAACTTAAACAACCTTCGTCACCTGTTTGTTTTCCTTCTGTTTGAACAATTTCTGGATTAATTAATACTAGCTTTTCTTCTGGGTTTTTCCCTCCAGAACAATCCATTACAAATAAGCGTTTTGAAACTCCAATTTGAGGTGCTGCTAGTCCAACACCTGGAGCAGCATACATGGTTTCAAACATGTTTTTGACTAATTCTTGTAACTCTTCATTAAATTCTGTTACTGGTGCAGCCTTTTTAGTTAAGACTAACTCACCATATTTAACAATTGGTAAAATCATAAATCCATCCCTACCACTATTTGCTTAATTTGAAGCTAATAAGTTGATAACAGTTTTCTATAATTAAAAAAATTCTGCTGCATTTCTGTTAATGAATCACCTGCAAATTTCCTACGCATTGCATCAGCTAGTATAATAGCTACCGCAGCTTCACCAATTACACCAGCAGCCGGAACAGCCGTAATGTCTGAACGCTCAAAAGCCGCCACTGAAAGCTCTTTTGTGTCAATGTCTACGCTTTGTAGTGCTTTACGTAAGGTTGAAATTGGTTTTAGATAACCTCTAATTCTAATTTCTTCCCCGTTAGACATTCCACCTTCAAGACCGCCTGCACGGTTAGTTAGCCGTGTAAACTGGCTTCTCTCTTTATTATAGCCGATTTCGTCGTGAAATTTCGAGCCAGCCAAACGCGCTGATTCTGTCCCAAAGCCTATTTCCACGGCCTTAACAGCCTGTATTGACATTATAGATTGTGCAAGTTGTCCGTCCATGCGCAAATCCCATTGAGTATGTGAACCTAAGCCTACAGGAATATTACTAGCAATTACCTCAAAGATTCCGCCTAATGTATCTCCTGCTTCGCGGGCTTTATCAATATGTTGTTTCATTACTTCGGTAATTTCTTTATCTACACATCTTAAATCTGTATCTTGCTGAATTTTAGCAATTTCTTCCCAACTAGCTAAGATAGGAACTTCAGGAATACCACCTAGCATAATTACATGGCTAATAACTTCTATATCAAAAGCTTTTAGTAAAAGTTTAGCAAATGCTCCTACAGCAACTCTTGCTGCGGTTTCTCGTGCGCTAGAACGTTCTAAAATATCTCTTAGGTCATGCGTTTGATATTTTTGTCCACCTACAAGATCAGCATGTCCAGGTCTAGGGCGTTTTACTTTACGAGTGCGTTTTTCTTCTGCAATTTCAACTTTTTCAACCGACATTACATCTTGCCAGTTACTAAAGTCTTTATTTTCTATCATTAACGCAATAGGTGAACCTAAGCTTAACCCATGACGAACACCAGACATTATTTCTACTTTATCTGACTCAATCTTCATTCTATGGCCTCGGCCATAACCTTGTTGCCGTCGCCAGAGTTGGTTATTAATAAAATCAATATCTATAGGCAAGCCTGCTGGTAAGCCTTCTATTACAGCAATTAAAGCTTTGCCATGAGATTCACCCGCTGTAGTAAAACGAAATATCATAAAATTAAAGTAAGAAAAAGTTAGTAATATAAAAACTGCATAACTAAAGCATCTTCAATAGGGTTAGTGTAGTAGTCTCGTCGTCGGCCAATTATTTGAAAATTCATCCTATTATAGAGTTCTTGAGCAGCAACATTACCACTACGTACTTCTAACAAACAGCGACGCGCTCCATAAATACGGCTTTCTTTAATGGCGGCCTCCATAAGAGTAGTACCTATTTTTAGACGGCGAAAAGTAGGATGAGTAGCAACATTATTGATATGTAGTTCGTCAAAAACCACTCGTGAAGCTATAAAACCTAAAACTTTACGATAGATATTTACAGGTGTGATTCCGCGAGCAGTACGCATTATTGACGTAGGGTTGCCAAATAATTCTTGCCGATAAGCTTCATATCCCCAACGACTTAACTTAGTAGTTTCTTCTATTTCAACTATACAACTAAGATCAGCTTCTAGCATTTGTGTAATTTCATACTTAACCAAAGATAAATTTTCAGATAGCGCGACAGACATAAACCTTACTTCTTTAAGATAAATTTGATTTCTTTTTTCCAATTAAGCCTAATTGTAGCTTAACTTCTGCCTCTGCTGGCCGCACATAATAAGCAGATAGTTCATCAGCAGAAATTGTTTCTCCTAGAGCAAATTTTTCTTGTGCATAAAGTGCAGCTTCTAGGGCAAGAAAATTAATTGGCCTATGTAATATCCATCCTAAATTATTAGCTGTCAAGAGTTTTGCTTGATGAATTTGAAGAGAATTTTTGCTAGCATAGTCTAATAACACTTCTTTATGTAAATTCACCCCATCACCTACAAAAATCATCCTAGGTAAATTTTCTTCTTGTTGATATTCATAAAATACAGACAAGATTTTTTCTACTTTTCCAATCAGAAGGTCACAAAGTTCTTTTACCTGTCCATTTTCATCAACATTAAATAGCTGCGCAAAGACTTCACTGCGATGAGCATCAAGTAAAACCGCGCTACAATTAGTAGTTCCAGCTATTCTAGCTAGTACTTCAGTAGATTTTAGAGCAATAACTGGACAACCCAAAGCATGAGCAAAACCTTTAATAGTAGCTATACCAACGCGAAGCCCTGTAAAGCTTCCTGGCCCGACTATTACAGCAAAAGCAGCAATATCTTTAATGCTTAAACCTGCACGAGCTAGTAAATAATCTATTTCGCTAAGTAAGTTACTAGAGCGACGTTCATTTCCACTAATTCCCATTTGAGCTAGAAGGTTATCACCATAGCCAATAGCTAAACTAGCCCGAGGGCTAGAAGTATCTAAAGTTAAAATTAAGTTTTGAGGTTTTTCTGTCATAGTTTTTAAGTCAGATAGTGTAGCCATGATTTATCTAATTGCCAAGTTTGTTAGGATAAATTGTAACCATAACTATAACTTACTACAGCGTAAACTAAGTAATCTGAAATTTTTATTTCTTAAAGCCCCAACGGGGCGAAAGATATGTAGCCTAAGGCTTCAACCCTAGGTATAATAATCAGGCATTCCCAAAAGCCCCAACGGGGCGGGCATAGTTTTTTAATGTTAAGAAAAGACTATGCCCGCCCCTTCAGGGCTTGAAGAGACTTAATTATTATTTCCTAGGGTTTATGCCCTAGGCTACAGTTATGTCGCCCCGTTGGGGCTTAAGATTAAAATATCAGTAAATTTAGTTTACAGAGTACTTAAACAAAAACTATATCTAACCTTATAATCAAAAGAAATATTAAAAGGTAAAAAAACTAAAGGTTGTCAAAAGAAATACCTAACCTTTATCCTACACAGTGGCTTTTGGTAAAAGCAATAAAAGCACATACTAAATACAGCATAACATAAATAATACCATTAGTTAGCTTACTTAAATTTTATAAACAATCTTGGCTTGAAATATAATCTTTTTAAAATATAATCTTCCTAAAGAATTATCTCTAAAATATCTAATTTTGCCCCATCCAAAAATCTCATAAATCCAGAGTTTAAGAGGGTTCGCTATGCGTAAAAGTCTATATATATTACTTTCGCTATTTATCACTAGTTATTTTGCTGTTGCAACCTATGCCCAAGGTTCAACAACAGGAGCAATTACAGGTTCAGTGGTTGATGCTCAAGGCTCAGTTTTAGCAGGAGCAACCATTACAGCTAAGCAAATCAGCACAAATGCAGAAAGAACGGCTCAAGTACAAGAAGATGGTAGCTATAGTTTTATACAACTTCCACCAGGTGATTACCTTATAACTGTAGCAATTGAAGGATTTAAACCAACAACCCAAAGTTTTAACTTGCTTATAGGAACAACTCTAGTAAGTCGTTTTGTACTATTGCCAGCAGGAACAGAAGAAGTAATTGAAGTTAAGGCTTCTGCTATGTTAAATGAAACTCGTACAGAGAGCAGTACTAATATTGACACTCAAAGAATATCTTCTCTACCGATAAACCAGCGAAATTTTTTAGATTTTTCCCTTACATCTTCACGTGTAACGGCTGATAGAGTGCCAACACAAGGCGTAGCAGCTAATTCTGGGCTTTCTTTTAATGGACAACCTGCACGAAATAACAATATTACTATTGATGGCTTGGACAATAATGAAAGTGCTTCAGGGGCCGTTAGATCAACATTTAGCCAGGAAGCTATACAGGAATTTCAAATTCTAGCAGATAGCTTTTCTGCTGAATTTGGCCGGGCATCTTCAGGAATTGTAAATATTGTTACTAAAAGTGGTACTAATGACACTCATGGATCAGTATTTTTCTTTAATCGTAATGATGGCCTAAATACTCGTGATGTTTTTACTAGCTTTAAGCCTAATTTTGACCAATACCAATTTGGGGCAACTTTAGGCGGAGCAATCAAAAAAGATAAAGTTTTTTATTTTACTTCTTTTGAACGTTTATCACTTAAGCAAAATAATTTTGTTACTATTTCTAATCAAACCGTAAGATCTGCAAACAATATAGGTTTACCATTGCAAAATGGGCCAATTCCTTTTTCCATAGGCAATACATCATTACTGGCAAGACTTGACGTTCGTTTATCAGACACAGATTCCTTAAAAGTCCGTTATACAGGAGGATTTATTTATAATGGTGCATTGGAGCCGTTTGGCGGCCTTATAGGACAAACTAATTCAGGTGTACAAAAATTAGATGATAATTCGGTTGCTGTTAGCAACACATATATAAATACTGGGCTAAATTTAGTAAATGAAACAAAATTTCTTTTTAATAAGCGTAACCAAGATGTTATAGCAACGGATGTTGGGCCTCAAGTGCGTTTAGTTGCAACTGAAGGAGAGGCTATTTTTGGTCGTGGGACATTTTTAACACAAAACCGTGAAGCACCTCTTTATCAAATTGCTAATATAACTTCTATTGCTAAGGGAAGAAATCAAATAAAATTTGGAGTAGATTATATATACTTAAAATTTAATCCAGAAACTTCTAATGTGCCTATTGTGCCAGGTGGATTTGCACAATTTAATCCTATTGATTTGCGCTTTTTGGGTGGGCCTACATTTTCTGGGTTAGAGGCTTTTGATCCTTCACTCAGAAGCCCACAACAAAGGGCATTTTTACAAGTTTTTGCTGCTGGACTATCGTTACAAGGGTTTCCACTTTTGCCTTTAGATAGATTGTCTTTACCTGTTGCTTATGTTCAAGGCTTTGGTGATAGCCGTTCAGGTGGAACTAGTAAGTTTTTCTCAACATTTTTTCAAAATGATATAAAAATTACTTCCTCATTTTTACTAAAGATGGGAATTCGTTATGATCTTAACCGTGTAACGCTACAAAGTAGAAATAATGGAAATTTTAGCCCTAGATTTGCTTTTTCTTACCGACCAGCAAAATTATCAAATGTTAATATACATGGTGCTTATGGGATATTTTTTGGTGTTCCTTTTCTTGGGCCATCTATCCCAGTTAATAGTACAACATCCCAAAAATTTAACATTGCTATAGCTGTTTTTCCTTTTTCCATAATTCCTTTTGCACTACCTGGGCATAAATTCCCTGATGGTGACAAAGTACCAGATGCAATAA
This sequence comes from Blastocatellia bacterium, assembly GCA_016713405.1. NCBI lineage: Bacteria > Pseudomonadati > Acidobacteriota > Blastocatellia > Blastocatellia bacterium. The sequence continues at coordinate 421,398 of JADJPF010000022.1, read as the reverse complement.
ATTTTGGGCCACAATTTACCCAAGTGCTTACATTACAACCAAATCAACGTGCTAGCTATTCACAACAAGCTAACTTTGGAGTGGATTACTTCTTTAATGATCAAACTTCTTTGTCCTTACAATATACTTATGTACGTGGCTTAAAGGTATTTTCAGCACGTAATGTTAACCCTATTGTTCGGCCAATCCCTAATGATCCATTTAATAGCTTTTTAACTGGACGTGTTGACCCAACTAAGGGAGATAATTTTGAGTTTGAAAACGCTTTTGATAGTTATTTTAATGGCTTTACTGTAACTTTTAACCAAAAGCTAAAAAATAGACTCAACTTATTAGCAAGTTATACATTTTCCAAATCTATTGATAATTTTATAGATTTTCGTATTGAGTCAGGATTACTTGAGCTAGTAAATTCTTTTAAGTTAAGAGACGAACGTAGTCTCTCATTACAAGATACTCGTAGCCGTTTTGTTCTTTCTGGAACAGTAGATCTTAGTTATGGTCAAAATAGATTTTTAAAAGGAATGCAGCTATCAACAATTATTACACTTAATACGGGTCGCCCATATAATTTGCTTGCAGGTGTAGACCTAAATGGAAGTGGTGATAATCCTCCAGGGGATCGACCCTTTATGAATGGTGTTAGCATAGGTCGTAATTTAGGCATAACTCCTGGATTTGCAAATGTAGATGTTAGGCTAACTCGAAAATTCAACCTCAAGGAAAAATACCAAATAGAAGGTATTTTTGAAGCCTTTAATCTTTTTAACCGAGTTAACATAAGCGATTTTGCTCGCACTTTTCCACCTGACACACAAGGTAATTTTAATTTACCACCACAAAGAGATGGTAGATTTACTGTCACCCCAGATCGTTTTCGTGGAGCATTTGCGTCCAGACAATTGCAACTTGGATTTCGCTTTACTTTTTGACAAAATGTAAAAATATTGGGCTATAAGTCTATTTGCTAAGAATATGTTAAGCGAAAAAATGCTTGATGCTCAAAATCGATATAACAAACTTACAGAAGTTTTTTTAGCTGCGCTAGATTGTTCAAGTGCAGAACGCCCTGATTTTTTGTCTCAAGTTTGTGCAAATGATACTGAGTTATTAAAAGAAGTAGAGTTACTAATAAAAAATAATTCTCCTGCTAAAGCATTTTTAGAAAAACCTATAGCCAAACTTGATTTAGCAACACTTACTGAAAGCCCAGAAAAAAAAGAAGCTAAAGAAGCTAAAAAGCTAAAAGATTTTATAGGTCAAAAAGTAGATAAATACATAATCAAAAGCAAAATAGGCGAAGGAGGAATGGGAGTTGTCTTTGAAGCTATACGAAGTGATGCACCAGATAGCAAGAGCGTAGCAATTAAAATACTCTCAACCAATATTTTAACTATTCAAGAGCGTTTTAATATGGAATACCAAATAATGGCTAATTTGGAGCATCCATTTATTGCACGCTTATTAGATAATGGTAAAACTAATGATAATTTACCTTATTTAGTAATGGAACTTGTTGATGGTCAAGCAATTGACCAATATTGTCAAAATCAAAAATTAAATGTTATAGAACGCTTAAAACTTTTCCTTAAAGTTTGTGAAGCCGTCGAATATGCACATCTACATTTAGTCGTGCATCGTGACTTAAAACCTAGCAACATTTTAGTAACAAGCAATGCAACACCAAAACTACTAGATTTTGGTATTGCTAAAATTATTAAACATAATGATATAAATGTTGATGTTACTAAAACAGGTTCTAGGCTTATGACTCCTGCCTATGCTAGTCCAGAGCAAATTTTAGGCAAGCCAACTACAGTTTCAGTTGATATATATGCCTTAGGTATATTGCTATATAAGCTACTTACCAATAATTTACCTTATCAAATTAAAGATAATTCCTTTAAGGCAATTGAAAAAGTAATTTGTGAGCAAATCCCATTAAAACCTAGCATTGCAGTTACAGAAAATAAAAAATTAAGCAAAAAAGAAGAGCAACAGCTAGTTAAAACCTTAATGGGTGATTTAGATAATATTTTGCTAATGGCTTTAAGAAAAGAATCTGAGCGACGTTATAAGTCCGTTTCAGAATTTGCTCAAGATATCCAACGCTACTTAAACGGTTTTCCTGTTATTGCTCGTAAAGATACTTTTAAGTATCGTGCTAGTAAATTTATTGGGCGTAATTTTAGATATTTAGTCACTAGCATTTTAATTATTTTTTTAATTTTTGCTGGAATAACAACAACTCTTTGGCAAGCAAAAAAAGCACAACAAGAAAAAATTAAAGCTGAGGCTCAAGGCCAGTTATTAAAAGCTCAAAGTGAATTAGCTAGTCAGCGAGCAAAAGATATTCGTAGTTTAAGTAATGCTCTAATGTTTAAGTATAATGATGAGCTAGAAAAACTACCTGGAGCTACTGCACTGCGCCAGCAAATGATTAGCGAAGCATTAAATTATTTAGATGGGCTTAACAGTTTACAAAACACAGATTTAGAGCTACAAAGAGAGTTAGCCCTAGCTTACCAACGAGTAGGAGATATTCAAGGCCGCCCCTTTAGAATTAATTTAGGTAATACCTCAGCAGCATTAATTAGTTATCAGAAATCATTAAAAATTTTTGAAGATTTAGCCCAAATTGCCCCTAATAATCCTCAACTAGAAATAGATTTGTCAAACTCTTTAGAAAGGGTTGGAGAAGCTTTAGATAGGACAGGTGATATTAATATGGCAATGAAATATTTTCAAAAAGCTTTAGCTATTCGGGAAAAAATTGTCCGTAAAAATATAGGTAATTTAGAGTATCTTTATTCTTTAGCTAGTTGTTATACAAAAATTGGAGATAATTTAGCTACTCGCGGAGATTTTGTTAATGCTATGGTGCTTTATTGTAAAACATTATCAATTCGCACCAATCTAGTAAAACAAGAACCTGATAATCAAAAATATCATCGCGGACTAGCTACTATTCACGCCAGATTTATTCTAATTTATCAAAATATTTATGATTTAATTAATAAAAGAATAGGCCAAATAAATGTCAGTAAAAAGTTATTAGAAAAATGTTTATATTATAATCAGTTAATTACAGAAACAGCTAAAAAGTCCTTAGAAAATGAGCCTGAAAACCCGTTTTTACAAAGTGAATTAGCAGGATGCTATTTACAAAATTCTTCCATTTTATTGCAAATAGGGGATTTAGATGATATTTCTTTATTAGAAGAAGCTATTTCTATATTTGAAAAATTAGCAAAAAGTGATTCTGAAAATAAACAATATTTATTTTTACAAGCTAATGCTTATCGGATAATGGCTGATATAAAGCTAGAGAAACAACTTTTTGATCATTCAATAACATTTTGTCAACAAGCTAAAAATATTTATCAAGAACTATTTACAAATGATCCAAATAATAGTAACTACCAAAGTTACTTAGCTTATACACATAAATTATTAGCCCTTAACTATGTAGCTACAGATAAAAATAATGATGCTAAAGAACATCTAATAACATCTTTTGATTTATACCAAAAACTAGTTGATAAAAGCCCAGATAATATTTATTTCCAAACAAATTTCTTAGACACTTTTAACCAATTAACAAAGTTTTTAGTTAGTAATAAAGACATTGCAGAAGCAACTCTTATTACACAACATATTTTACAAAAATATCAATTAACAATAACAAATAAACAAATCTCTAATTTAGAATTAACTAATTTAACCTGGCTATTAATTAAATGCGAGCCTGCTGCTTTACGTAATAAGGCTTTAGCTAGTCAGTATTTTCAAGAATTAGCAAAAAATAACTTAGATCTAATCTCGCTTCTAAATTCTGTTGTTATTAATGACAATCCAAAAGAAAAAGAATTAGTAGAAAATTTAGTTCTAAACCTATTAGATTGTACAAACTAACTCTTTTGGTTATTTTTAAGGGCGCTTGCCTGATGTTACTAATGGTGAACAATAAACATTGTCAGTTTCTTCCATACTGCCAGATATTATTGGATAAATACCTGATTCCCTAATTGGAGTAGGTTCAGTAGCTCCACTAGGGGTATACCAAATAATATCGTCATAGTAGAAACTTAATGGATCTGCTTCACCAAAACAGCTTTCTATTTCTATCAATGTATAGACATTAGAAAGAAAGTCTGTTGAATATAATATTTTTTTCTTATCTGTATAAACTATTGATTGTGTAGGGGATACAAATTCAACTAGAAAAGCAATATTGCTTCCTACATTACCAAAATTTAAGGGTTTGGTGGCTTCTTCACTAGAAAATTTTACATTTATTAAACCTTGCGTAGTGGCTAAATTATAAGTGGAAAATACGCCTCTAGCTTGAAATTCAATTTTATAAGGTATTTTTTCCCAATTAATAAAAAGATCTCCATTAAAGCCTAAACTAGGTGTTTTATACAAAGTAGAAAAATTAGGAAAATAACGAAAACTTGCTAATCGAGATTTAACAGACTCCCCAGGATCATTTTTTAATGTATCGTTTTTTGTAGGTAAGCCTTTATTTTCATCAGCAAAACCAGCAAATGCTGTTAATGCCAAAGGTGTTTCAGATATTAATTTACCATCTAAACTATATCTACTAGCTTTTATTTTTGGCAATGACAAAGGTGTAGTTGGTGGAGAAACTAACCCTAATGTCACATCATAGCCCAAAATAGGGTTTCCAGTAATATTTAACAAACACCCACCGCCGCTAACTTTAATAATTACTCCATTAAATGGAACAATATTTTCAACCGTTTCAACACTTTCAACATCAACAAGACTAAACATAAAGCATACCCCTTATTTTGTTAATTCTTGGTAAAGCCAAGTTTTTGCCATCAACCAACTACGATCAACTGTACGTGAAGAAACTCCCACTACAGTAGCAATTTCATCTATTGTCATACCGCCAAAAAATCGCATTTCTACAATTTGGCTATGTGTTGGGTTAAGTTTTGCTAAATAAATTAAAGCGTCGTCTAGCTTTATTAGGTCAAAATCCTCTTCTGCTGGTTTATCAAAGCTTTCATCAAAAACTAGTCTAGTCATTTGACCACCATGTTTGTCAGCCTTGCGACTGCGAGCATAATCTACCAAAATATGTCGCATTATTTGTGCAGCAACAGCTAAAAAATGCGCTCGACTTTCCCAATTAATATCTTGTTCTTTGACTAGCCTTAAAAAAGATTCATGGACTAAGGCTGTAGGCTGTAAAGTGTGATCTTTACGCTCGTTTTTTAGATACCTACTAGCTAGCTTACGCAAATCATCGTAGAGTACAAGCATTATTGATTCTAATGCTGTCTTGTCTCCATCACTCCAACGTTTTAATAATTGAGTTACTTCCCCAGGTAAAGGCGCAGACATAACTATTCCTAAATCAATCGTGTGTAGTCGTAGAATTTAACTTATCAACTAGAGAAAAGCAACTACAGTTATACAATTATGTAGATAATAGTAAATTTTATTTAATTAATTTTTGATTAAAGATTATGATTATGTAACATTATGCTTATTTGGATCTGCTGCAATATCAATTCTTTGGCAGTCTAATGAGTATTCCAAATAGATATAAAATGAGATTAACCAAGTTATTCCCAGCAGTGCAATTATAATTATTACAGCACTAACAACAGGTTCAGCTTTGATAAATGCTCCAACAGTAGCAACAATGCTGCCAACAACACCTGTTTGAGTTAGCAGTAAGCGGTTTAGCGTACCTGTAGAAGCATTTAAGAAACCTGTATTTGTTATTGGAATTTGATTTGGTTGATTGGTAGGTAAATTGTTGGTTAGTTGAGCAGGTTGTAAAGTAAATTGTCCAAAATTGCTTTGTGATTCGTTGCTATCCCATGCTGTTTTATCTAGTCCACATAAAGAAGTAGTGGCAAGGGATTGTTTAATATTCCAATTACTATAAGTTTTTGAATTTAACCAACCTGTAGAGCAGGAAAGCCAGGAAAATTCAACAAAACTTAAGTTTTTACGCAGATAATCACAAGTGGCACCTGAACCATAAACCCCAATTTTATAAATTGGTTTAGCATTAGCTGAGTCTTTAAGCCCATCATATACACCATTAAAATATTGTATGATTGGGCCTTCTATGTCTGCCATTGTAGCGTCATAGTCAACAGCAAAATAAATGGCTGAATCTCTAGGTTGATTTATATCTTGTGCATAAGCATAAGCACTTTTCCCATCACTTTTGCCACGATCACTAGAGAAATAATCTTTGCTAGTTGGGCTATCTTCATAGACTGTCACTAAATAAAGCCCTGCTTGGCTTAGGGCTTGTGCTTCGGCTAAAGTCAGATGTTTATCAGCATTTTTAGTAGTACGACTATAATAACGAGCAACAAAATCTATCCCACTCTGCTTTAAGCAACTGGCTAAATCTGTACAATTTCTATTAGTATCCAGACCTTTCATAAAATTTCCATAAAGCAAAGTAATTACAGCGTAAACTAAGAAATGTTATATTTTTGAATCTTAAGCCCCAACGGGGCGATAGATATATAGCTTAGGGCGTAAGCCCTAGGTATAGTGATCATACATAATTAAAGTCGCGTAGCGACGACATAATAAATCTAACAAATACAATAGGTTAATTATGTCGTCACATTCGTGACTCTATTGCCCCGCATTATCATACGTAGGGTTGAAACCCTACGCTACAAATATGTCGCCCCGCTGGGGCTTTAGATAAAAATATCAGAGTATTTAAGTTACACTGTATTAAATAAAAATAATTTTTTACTTAACACTATTTTTTGTTGGGCTAGCAGTTGCTTGCATTCGCTTAGAATCCAAAACATGTTCAGTATAAATATAGAAAGAAATTAGCCAAATTAAACAAACTAAGGCTGTTCCTATGACTATTTCGCTAATAACAGGCTCTGATTTAATAAAAGCTGCAACACTCATTGAAATACTACTGAGACATCCAATTAGCATTGCTCCAAATCTCTTTATTGTAGTAATAGAAGCTGGCAGAACCTCTTTTGCTTTATCAACATAAGCGGCTATTGGTGAACTAAAAGCAGCTTGTGTAGCTGGAATCTGGGCAGTTGGTTGCACTACTAGTTTAGGAACAGAAGATTTTGTATTTTCTGAAGCATCTTCAATATATTCTGGGGGAATTTCTGGCAATGCTTCTTCTGCAATAGAATTTTGTAAAATTAACTCAAAGTAACCGGCCCAAAGTGTTGTATTTTCTACACCCGGAGCGTTTTCCTCTTTTAGCTCACCTGGATTAATTACATTGCGAGCATTTTTATAATCGCGTTTACTTCCATCAACCGTAACATAATCTGAAAGTTTGCGACCTGTAAACCAACCTTCTAAACATCCTCTTACCATTATCTGATAGGCATATTTAGGGTCTGCTGCTAAAAATGGGCTATCTTCAAAATTAACGCCTGGCAAATTAAGCTTTTCTGTAGCCGTTTTATAATTAGCTCGCCCTGTTAATTGAACATAGCCACGTCCGCGATAGCGTTGTGCATCACCGGTTTGAGTATTGCCTATTTTATTTTGATATTTTGAAAAATATTTCTCGCTACCCTGTTCATCTAAATACTTAAATTGTCCTGTTTCCCACATTGCTGTAGCCAACATATAAGCTAATTGATAGACACCATCAATATTTTTATCCTGTGATGCAAGGTTAAGAATAAATGGTAAATGATAAAGTTCATCATCTGTTGGATTTGAAAAATATTTTTTATATTGTGTCCAAAAACTATTTATATCAAATTGCATACTGCTCCTTAAACACTTATAAATATTTAAGTTATGTTAACTAGTATGAAATTCTCTATCATACAAATAATCTAAAATGTCATAAAACCAGTCTGTATCTGTATCATCATTTAAGGCTTGGATCTTGATTTCATCATTAACTAGATTCCAGCTTGCAACTGTAGCTAACTCATTATCTGGCGGGCAGTTAGGATAAGCTGTAAAAATATCTGCATAAGCTGTAATTTTGCCACTTTGAACATCTGCCATAGCTTGACTACCTTGTAATAAATTTGCCGTGATAGTCGAAATTATTGTAGATAAACTAGCAACCTTAAAATACACCCCATAATATGTAGCACTAGCAGTTAGATATTTTTCAAAAAATGTATCTGTATAATTGTTAGTTAAATCATAATTTGTTTCTTCCTTAAACTCTCTAATTGCTCCTGCTGTAGTGTCTTCATTTGTATTTAATGCCCCTCCAGGGAAAGCAAATTTCCCCCCTCCATTTAATGGTTGGCCTGCTGTAACAATATTTCCACTACTATTTCCATCAGAGAAAAAATAGCCGCTAGCATTTTTTGTAAAAGCAGCAAAATTTCCTGTACTGTCGTAAATAATTGCATATACATAATCCGCCATTTTAATTACCTCCTAAAACATTTCTACATTTATTAAATGAAAACTAAATGGTTTACTTTCCGGGCCAAAACCCCCTCCAGCTAGTATTAGCTCGGCTTTTTTTACACCTATTAAATAAAATTGTTGGAACCTAGTGTTTAATTCTATATCTGATAAAAGAAGTATTTCGCCTTCTTGAACTTTCGGCAAAATCCCAACCCAAAGAATATACTTAAATTGGAAAAATGTTTTTTCCTGTGGTATTAGCGAAGGATGACGACTAAGAAGCTTGTCACTACGAAAAATATTAACGTTATAAGCCCCTTGATTTAATGTGTTTTCTACTTGTATTTCTAAAGGATGAGTACCTAAACCAGACTCAATAAATTTTGTTTGTTTAGTGTCCTGGACTATTTTATATAAATAGCCTGGCCGGATTTTAATTTGTGGTTTATGGTTGCCATAATAATCACTAACGGAAGCAAATAATTTATGAGAAAAATTTATTTCACAGTTATGGTCATAACCTAATTGATTAATTACATACAAGGCAATAACAGAGTTATCTTGTTGACCTGAAGCACAATTTTTTTGAATAAAATTATGTTTTGTGGTCTAGGACTATCAGATAAATTAATTATTTTTAATTGTGTATCTAATATCAAGACACCCTCACAACTTCTTATCTTTTTAACTAAGCATAACTAATTGATTTATAATAATTTAGACTTCTATTTAGCAATTTAGTAAGTGATATAAAAGGTTAGGCATCATATTATTAATACCTAACCTTCCCAAATTTTGTTTACTTGCTTTATAAGTTACGTACATTCATAAGCTTAAAGGTATAAGGTTTTGAAGTAGAACCAGCACCGCCACCAGTCATAACAATGTCTGCTGAGGCAACACCTAAGAGAGAAATTTCTGTGTTTATAGTAGAAAGAATAGCTGAATTCATTACTTCACCTTCTTCTATTTCTGCTGCAACTCCAATCCAAATTGTAGGCTTAAATTGAAATACTGCTTTTTCTAAAGGCACGACATTAGTTTTTGTTGCTAGTATTTTTCCATCGCGGTAAACACAAGCGTTTATGCTGCCTTGAGTTAAACTATTACGTACTTCAACATCTTTAACACTAGCAGAAGGAGTATCAGCTAGTTGTAAAATGTCTCCTGAACGATCTAAAACAACTTCAAAAGCTTGACCAGGGTAAGCAAGTAGTTGTGGGGTAAAATTACCATAACTATCACTTGCACTAACTTTCATATCTAAAGGATAACTAAATGGATGATTATCACCTACACCACAGTTTTGAATTACAGTCCAAGCTACTGCTAATTCATCATAACCAGTAGATACATTTTTTTGGAAAATAACAATTTGGCTGTTATTTGAATCATTTGAATTATTGATAAAGTTTAATTTGACGACTGTTCCCATAAAAAATACCTCACTTTAATTTTAATCTTTGCTAAACAAAGAAATAGATTTTTGGCTATCCAAATTATTTGGTAATGCTTAAAAATAGCGACAAAAGTTTCCTCTTAAGAGCTTAAATAACTCTTGAGTTTCTAACTGAAAACTTAAAATATTTAAGTTGCTAGTTTATTAAACTAGTAATAGATATTTGTAGATCTCTAACTACTATAAGTAGTGTATATTTGAACTACTATAAGTAGTGTACATTAGTTAGAATAAAGCTATATGGATGAGAAGAAATACCTGCTCCGCCGCCTCTCATTTCAATATCTGCTTCAGCAATACCTAATAAACAGATTTCTGTATTAATACAAGAAAGCACAGCAGAATTCATTTTTCCTCCTAGCTGGACTTCTGAAGCAATACCAATCCAAAGGGTTGGTTCAAACTGAAATACAGCTTTTTCTTTTGGTACAACATTATTCTTCATAGCTAACAATTTGTTATTACGATAAACTCCAACATTAATGCTACCTCGTGCTAAGGTATTTAAGACTTCTATTTCTTGCGAGTTTGCTGCTGGAGCGTGAGACGGTCTTATAACATAACCAGAATGACTAAGTTTGACTTCAAAAGCTTGTCCTGGGCTAGCTAAAAGCTTACGAGTGTGATTACCATAGCTATCTATAGCATTTACTGTTACATCCCAGGGATAATCAAAAGGATGTGTGCTACCTACACCACAGTTTTCAATTGTCTTCCAAGCTACTGCTAATTCATCATAACTGGTAGCAACATTTTTTTGAAAAATTACTATTTTACTGTTGTTAAAATCATGTGAGAAATTAACAAAATTTAATTTAGTTACTACTCCCATAAAATACTCCATAGCAAAAAGTTAATCAGATCCAACTACATGGTAACCTTGGAAATGTGGACTAAAGGCTTGTTCTAAATCATCGCCTGTAACACCAGCAGCATTAGAAGTGTAAGTAGTTTTATCAGCCGTCCAATTCATTGTTACAGCCCAAGCAGCATGTGCTTGATTAACATCATCCATTGCTGATTGAGCAGATAATTGACCCGGCCCTGTATCTGGCTTATTTCCATAAACTTGACAAGTTGGCATTTTCCCTCCTAATAGATTTAATAATTCCTAAGTAACACACGCTATCTTTCTACTAATATTTTTAAGCCCAGTTAGACTTATTTTCTATTAGCTTTTATTGCTTTCATTAAGTAAGGCGATTTATTTTTTGATAAGACGACAATAAACCTGGAAAAATTTTTAGGAGATTTTTGTAGGATATTTCCTTGAGGAAGAGAAATCTCTTCCTCTTAATATAGAAATAATTTTGGAAAAGTTAAAAAGCAGGTTAAAACCCAAACATTTTTTTCATTCCAGCACTAGAAACGCTTGTGCCGCCCAAACTCCAGCCACCATCAACTGGCAATACTACCCCAGTTACATAGGATGCCATTGGACTTGCAAGCCAAAGACAGGCATTAGCAATGTCTTCTTTAGTACCAAAACGAGCTAAAGGAACTGAATCTATTACAAGTTCGCGCATTTGTTTTGTTTTAGCTAATCTATTCATTCCTTCAGTATCATCAATTGGCCCTGGAGAAATAGAATTTACTCTTATTCCCATTGCTCCCCATTCCATTGCTGCAACACGAGTTATCATATCTACACCAGCTTTAGCAGCACAAACATGCATTTGAAATTCCATTGGATTATAAGACTGTGGGGCTGAAATATTGATTACACAGGCACCTGGCTTTCTTAAATATTCAAATGCAGAATGTAAAACATGAAAAGTTCCCATTACATCAATATCTATTACAGACTTAAAGCCATTTGGGGACATTCCCATTGCTGGAGCAGGAAAATTGCCAGCAGCACCAGAAATTAATATATCTATTAAGCCTAGTTGCTCATGAGTTTGTTTTAGTGTTTCCAGTGTTTTTGCATAATCTCGAACATCTGTAGCAAAACCAATAGCTTGATTACCATAGCTTTTTAATGTTTCAACCGCTGCATTAACCTTATCTTGAGAGCGAGAAATAACTGATAATTTTGCTCCTGCTTGGGCAAAAGCATGAGCAATTCCTAAATTAATACCGCTAGTTCCACCAGCAACAAAGACAACTTTGTCCCAAAAATCAAATGTGCTTGACATAAAATTCCCTTCGATAAAATTAAACTATTATTTTTAGAGGCTCTTATCTTCCACGTCGATAAGTATTTTCATATTGTGGTGGTTGGTAAGGATATCACATTTTTCTTCTAGAAAAACAAGTCTTTTTTCTAGTTTATTAACTCGTTGCCACATTTTATCCATCTCATTAACATCTGCAAACTTGCCCTTAAGATTAGCTTCTATTTGGTATTGTGCTTTAATAAGGTTTTGATATTGTGGCTGTGGGAGTTTTTGATTTTGTTCTTGGAGTCTATTTTGTTCTAAAACTTTATTTTGTTCTAAAGTTTTATTTTGTTCTAAAACTTTATTTTCTTTATTTTCCTTGTTTTCCTGTGGCTTACTTTGATTTTGTAGTAAGGTTTCAGCTAATTCTTTTACTAATGTTTGTTGCTGTTTACCTAATTCAACAGCCAACTCTCTTTTCCAATCACCATTAAAATTACCTCTCTCTATTCTGTTATCATCCTTAAAGTATTCTGGATAATGACTTCTTAGAACATAGATTTTAGCAATAGCCTGGCCGCTAGGGTCGCTTTCTCCACTTTCCCAGCGTCTATAGCTACGATCTGTAGTGTTTAACAAAACAGCCATATCTGTTGCAGCTAAGCCTAGTCTTTTTCTAGTTTCTTCTAATAGTTTTGTAAGATTTTCACTTTCAATAGGTTTTATTTCTATTTTATTTTCAGCAGGTAGTTTTTTTACTTTCGCGTTTTTCATGGGATTAACTCTTATTAGACAATAATGTCTAACACTTAGTATTTTACTGTCTCCTTGTTTTAATGTATTTATTTGATAAATTGATCTGTTAAGATTGTTGATTTTCTAATTTGATACTAATTGAGACATTTTTGTCAACTAGTTTAAACAAAGTTTTTAATTTTTGGACATTCTTAAAAAGCTAAAACCCTCATTACACTGGGCAATGAGGGTTATTTTGTATTTTTAGCTTATTACTAGCTGACTAGAAACGAAACTGATAACGAGTAGCAAAATTTACACCTGGGTTATCTGTTCCTGAACCGTGAACACGATAATTTTTATCTAAAACATTTTCTAGGATAAAAATAAACTCAGAATTTTCATTTACTCTAAAACCTGCGCGGAAATTAAGCGTAGCATAACCTGGTGTAGTTAAGAAAAATGGCGCACTCATAATATTGCTACCACCTAGAACCCGGTTTTGAACTTGAGTTAAAGTTTCACCTGTAGCAATTAAAACATCATCTGCTGTTCCCATACGACCATCAGCACCGGCTCCAACTAAACCACGCGCTCTAGCACCATTATTAAAGAAAGTAGCAATATTGGCACGGCTACGAGTAGCTCCTTGACGCTGATCATTAAGATCTGTTGAGGAAAGACGATCTTGTTTACCTGCTAGTGTTGAATACATTTCCACCCAATAACGTTTGCCAGCAGGCTGATATTTAACACTTAAAAATCCACCTGAAGGAGGCAATCCTCCTTCAAAATCAGGTGCATCAGTTGCTTTTTGAATCAAAACTACTCCGGCTGGAGGTGCTGCTAGAGGAATAGGGTTTTTATCTCTACTACGCAAGTAAAAACCATTAGCTTGTATAGAAAAATCCTGATTAAGTTTTACTCTAGTTGAAGCTTCAATGCCTGAAAATCTTACTTCTCCACCGTTAACACGAGCAATAACAGGTTGTGAAGAACCTGCAACAAAAATCACACCTGTAGAGGATTGAGAAACAATGGTTTGACCAGCAATAGTTTTACCAATAGCATTTCCAGACACAACTAAAGCTCGTACAACTGTTACATCTTCTAAATCAGATACAAACCCACCAAAAGAAGCTTCAACTTTATCAGTTTTAATCTTAAAGCCGCCCTCATAGTTCATAACTGTTTCTGGAGAAAGGCTAGAAACTCTAACGCCTGTTGTACGGGCTGTTGCACCTGCACCGCTACCTACTTCTGCGCCAACTTCGGCTGCTTGTGCAGCAGTAACACTAAATCCATTTGAAGTAATTCCCACACCGCCTAGATCATTGACATTAGGAGTGCGAAAACCACGATTAATATTTGTATAGAGTGAAAGCCAAGGACGGGGATTAACTGATACTCCAATATTAAAAGTAACATCATCTTGACGAGTAGAAACATCTAGCCCTACAGGACGATTATTAATAATTGGATCATCTTTAGCACGAGTCTTAAATTGAGTAGCACCATAACGAATACCGCCAATTAACCGCAATTTTCTAGGGATAAGGTCAAAAGTATCCTCAGCATAAAAACCAAAGGTTTTATAACGAGCATCATTTGGAAAACGCCCACGAGCAACCGCTGAATTACCTGTTACAGGACTTGTTGTAAAAGCAACTGAGTCAACATATTCATCATAAAGATCTGCACCAAGTATGATTATATTATTTTTGCCTGTGTGAGTAGACGCTACTAAGTTATAACCAAAAGCGTCTGTTTTATTAAATTCTGAAGTTATTGTGCCTCTTGGATCACCATTTCCACCTTGAGATTGGCGATCATCACGTTGACGATTAAGAGAAAATGTTCCTGTTATAGTATCAAAAAATCCTACAGCTTGTTTTTGATAACGAGTGTAAAAGAAATCAAATGTTTGTGGGTCAAAACCTTGGATTAAATTCCCATTTCCACCATTTAATTGGTCATAACGTCGGGTATTTTGCAAATCATTTCTTAGGTAAACTGCTGTAATTTGTTGGTCTAGTGTGGGTTTAATAGACAGTCTAGCCTCACCACCATATTGAGTAAAACCTGTGTCTTGAAGTCTATCGCCTAAAACTTTAGAAGAAATGCCTAAAAATCTAGTTACAGCAGAGTGAGAGTCAATTCCTCCGCCTGCTCTTAAGTCATTTATTCTACTAAAAAACCCGGCAGTAGTAAGATTAAATTTTTGATTACCGATTCCTACCTTAAAGCTTGGCCCACCGCTAACATCGGCTGATCCAAATTGTAGTCCAAATTGACCATGAATTTCTGTTCCTTGACGAGCAAAAAACGGTGATTCAGCTAAAACATTAATTGTTCCGCCTAATCCATCACTACCATATTGAACTGAGGCTGGCCCGCGTACTAGTTCTACTGTTCCAGCAGTTTGCAAGGGAACATTAGCTAAATATTGAGTTGGGCCAGGTCGGAAAGTTGCATTGTTATAGCGAACACCGTCAACTAAAGCAACTACGTTGACCTGTTAAACCACGCATAAAGACTGAACCTTGGCTAGCTGTGGTTTGTTGGACGTGTATTCCTGGTTCTTCTCTTAAAGCTTGTGGCAACATAGCAACTGGACGACGGCGCATTTCTTCTGCTGAAGCTGTAGAAATTGCTCTTGGGTACTCAAAAATTTCTAATGCTTCACCTGCACTAGCTGTTACTGTAACTTGATCTTCAACAGGTGAGGCAGAAACTTGGACATTAAGATCAACTTCAGGATTATCATTTAAGTTTACAGCTAAACGCTGTTGTGACCATCCCTTAGCATCAACTTGTAAAACATAGTTTCCCGTTAATACTCCTAATTCAAATGTCCCATCACTATTTACTGTTGTTTGCGCAACTTGTGTTCCTTTTGCAGTTGATAAAATTAAAGTAGCTTCTGTAATTGGACTACCTGAAGGATCAACAAGCTTACCTTTTAATTTAGCTTCTTGTTGTACAGCATAAACCATTGCAGGAATTAAAATTATACATAGAAGATTTGTTATTAATCTTGCTAAATACCGACTAACCATAATTGCTAGCTCCTCATTTTATATGAAGTAAGTTTTTTATTATTAAGATTTTATGATTTTTTTGGAGTAAAATGAAAATCACTTTCATTTTCCACAAAGAAATCAAATGATGCCTAGAGGAGAAAAATTTGTCAAGTAATTTGGCCTATTGTTTGAAAATAAAAGTGACTTTCGTTATCTTTAAATAGGTATAAAAGTTATGCAGGAATTAACTACGTGTATAGTGATTATGGTTAGCAAACTCTTTGAATTGGTTGGAAGCGATTGCAAGACCTTTGTTACTTTGCAATTGCTCTTTTCCTTTAATCTTAAAAACGCCCTTTCAAGGCTTAAGAATTAAAAATATTAAGTTACTTTGTTTACGCTGCAATTAATACTCTGTAAACTAAATTTACTGATATTTTAATCTTAAGCCCCAACGGGGTGACATAGTCTTTTCTTAACATTAAAAAACTATGCCCGCCCCGTTGGGGCTTTTGGGAATGCCTGATTATTATACCTAGGGTTTCAACCCTAGACCACATATCTTTCGCCCCGTTGGAGCTTTAAGAAATAAAAATTTCAGATTACTTAGTTTACGCTGTATTAAGTACAGTGTAAATTATTGTTCTGGGTTCATGGTAAAAATAACTCGGTTATCTAGCTTCATATACTTTTGAGCAATTTCTTTAAGCTTTTCGCTAGATAATTCTTCGATTTTTTTACTAAAATTCGCTTGAGTTAATTCTTGAGGATCTTCTTTATCTTGATAAACAGATTGTAGCAAATTAACCCAATAGAAATTTTCCTTTTGGTTTCTTTCTAAGTCTCTTCTTTGAGCTTCTTTAATCTTATTTAGGTCTTCAGCACTAAAGCCATTTTCTTGGACTTTTTTGATTTCTTCATAAGCGGCATTTACAAGCTTTTGAACATTATCAGGGGAACAAGTAAACCTAATTGAGATTGAAGCACTAGGATGAGGATATTTTTCAATACCAGCATTTGCGCTAGTACCATAAACTCCACCTTTTTCTTCCCGCAGGTTTTCAATTAACTTAATACTTAAACCTTGAGCTAGAGAGCGAATAAATCTTTCATCTTTTTTATCTGCTAGGTCATTAGCAAAAATCATTGTTACTATACTCTTAGGATCTTTACCTTTTTTGATTTCTTTCTCAATGACCCCTTTTGGTGGTCGGACACCTAAATCTTTATAGGACTCAGTGCGATTTTTAGCAGGTAAACTTCCAAGGTAAGTTTCTAGTAAAGGTTTAGCTGTTTTAGCATCAATATTACCAACAAAAATAAAATTAAAATCGCTAGCATCAGCAAATCTATCTTGGTAGATTTTATAGACACTATCAAGATTAATTTTTTCTAGGTCATCTGGGCCAAAACCTGCAAGTGCTTTGGCACGAGCATTATCTTGAGCTAATAATACACCTAGCTGACGAGAATAAAAGCTTTCTGGGTTAGCAAAAAGATTAGCCAATATGGTCTTAAATTTAACCATTAAAGAATCAAAGTCTTCTTTGCTCTTACGAGGGGCTGTAAAGTATAAATTTGTGAGTTGGAGCATGGTTTCAAAGTCTTTAGGGGAACTGCTACCAAAAAACCCTTCGCTATTTCGGTTAATGTAAGGTGCTACAAAAACGTTTTTTCCACTAAGGACTTTTTGTAAATCAATGGGTGAAAAATTAGCAAGCCCTGAGCTATTAACAATTTGTGAAGCAAATTGAGCAGAAAAATCATCTGCTTCTTCTACTAAAGAAGAGCCTCCAAAGCTAAAGGCTGACATTCTTATTTCATCATTCTTAAAGTCAGTAGATTTAATAGCTACTTTTATACCATTAGAAAGAACAAATTCTGTTGCTCCTAATGCTTCTATATTTGTTTCTTTAGTAACTTTGCCTGCTGTTGGTGTGCTAGCCATTAAAGGTTGTGCTATTTCTTTGAAAGCATAAGCCTCGGTTTTTAGTTCAGATGCTTCTTTTAGTAAATTGCGAATATTGCCTTCTGTTACAGCTTTTAACTCATCTTTTTCTGGGCCAGTTATAGCAATAACTAAATTTTCATCTTTAACCCATTTTTTAATCAATGGATTAATTTCTTCTACTTTAATAGTAGGTAATACTTTGCTAACAAATTCATAATCCCACTCTATACTTGAACTAGGATCACCAGATAAAAAGCTTTGTACATAACCACCAATATAACGGCTTGATTCGGTTTTATCTCGGTCGTTATAGTCTGACTCATAGAAGTTAAGTAATTGTTTTTTATAGTTTTCTAGTTCTCCACTAGTAAAACCATTATCAATAACACGTTTGTTTTCTGCCAAAATGGTTTTTAGTGCTAATTCTACTTTTTTCTCACTAGTAGAACTAAAAAGGGTATAAGCATTTTTTGTACGTAAAAACCCACCATAACCAGCAGAAGCAAAGTTATAAGGTGGGTCAGCTTTTTGGGAAATTTCTCTTAAACGAAGGTTAAGCATTCCTGAAAACAATTGATAAAGTAAATCTCGGCGAGCATCAGCATAAGTTAAAGTTCTTTCAGCAGGTTGCTTAAAGATAATTTGCATTTGGGTAAAATTAGCTTCTTTATCTGTAGCAGTAACAACTAAGGTTTCTTTGTGGTCTGGGATTTCAGCATTTTTTCTTTCTCTTGGTTTTTCTACAGGTACTAAACGGCTAAAATGTTCCTTAATTTTGGCTTCCATTTCTACTGGGTCAATATCGCCTACAACCATAACAGCCATTAAATCTGGACGATACCAATCACGGTAAAAACGTCTTGCAGCATCGTGTTTAAAGTTTTGTAAAATCTCAACTTTACCTATAGGTAATCTTTCGGCATAACGAGAACCCTTAAAAATAACAGGGAAAGTTTTATCCCTAATTCTTTGTTGTGCGCCTAGTCCGGTACGCCACTCTTCAATAACTACACCACGTTCTTTGTCAATTTCTTCGCCTTCAAAACTAACATTGTGGGCCCAGTCTTCTAAAATTTGAAAACCTTTATCTAAAATATCTTGTTTATCTGACGGAATTGGAAGGATATAAACCGTTTCATCAAAAGAAGTATAGGCGTTAAGGTGTGCGCCAAACTTTACTCCAACAGATTGTAAATAATTTACAAGCTCGTTTTTCTTAAAGTTTTTTGTACCATTAAAGCACATATGTTCAACAAAATGAGCAATTCCTAGCTGATCGTCATCTTCTTGTAAAGAGCCAGCATTAACAACTAAGCGAATTTCAACACGTTTTTCTGGTTTAGCATTTTTCTGAATATAATATTTTAATCCATTAGGCAATGTTCCAATTTTTACCTTTGGATTCATTGGAATGGATTGGTTAAGGTTTTTTATGTCTACTTCTTGAGCTTTTGTTACGCTAACAAATAGCACTAATAGAAGTAACAGAGAAAAAACTCTTATTCTCCTAAATCGTTGCATAAAGATCTTTCCTTTATAATTTTTGATTTTTTTAGCTGAGTGCTGTAAGTATAACGTAGTGATTTGCAACTAGATGCAAATTTTTCCGCAATTAAAAAATTATTTGCCCTTCATCAGTTACATCCATTTTTGTTGCTTGAGATAACTTTGGTAGCCCTGGCATTAACATCATATTTCCTGCTATAGCCACAACAAAGCCTGCTCCAGCCGATAATTGAGCATCTGTTATATTTAATATCCAACCCTTTGGCGCACCAAATAATTTAGCATTATCAGACAAAGAATATTGTGTTTTAGCAATACAAATAGGTAAATTACTAAAACCTAATTCAGCAAATTTTTTAAGCTTTTTACTAGCAATAGTAGTTAATTCTACATTGCTAGCACCATAAATTTCTTTAGCAATTATCTGAATTTTTTCAAATAAGCTAAGTTCACTAGGGTATAAACTATTAATTTTACTTAAATCTGTTTTGCTAGCTGCATCAATAACTTTACTTGCTAAATCTAAAGCACCTTCTCCACCTTGATTAAAAACATTTACTATAGAAACAGGAATTTTTATTTCTTGACAAAATTCTATTAATTTATTTAGCTCTGATTCTTTATCATCAGGAAATCGATTAACTGCTACTACTACTGATAAATTAAATTTCCTTAAGTTTTCTATATGTTTAGTTAAATTGCTAAACCCTTCTGTTTCATAGGTGTTAGTGTTTTGATTATTTTGGTTATCTTGAGCTAGAACTGCTTTAGCTGTAACAACTAAAACTGCTGCTGAAGGTTTTAAGTCAGACTGTCTCATTACAATATTTAAGTATTTTTCAGCCCCTAAATCAGCAGCAAAACCACATTCATTAACAACATAATCTGCAAGTTTTAATGCCATTTTTTGAGCTAAAATACTGCTAGTTCCATGAGCAATATTAGCAAAAGGGCCAGCATGAATAATTGCAGGAGTATTTTCAGAAGTTTGTACTAGATTAGGTAAAATTGCATCATTTAGTAAGACCATTAATGCACCTGTAATGCCTAGTTGAGCGACTGTTACAGCCTTTCCATTTAAGTCTAAAGCTAGAACAATTTCATTTAATCTATTACGAAGGTCTGCTTGTGAATTAGCTAGAGCTAAAATAGCCATTATTTCTGATGCAGCAGTGATAACAAAACCGCTTTCTCTAGGAATACCGTTTGCACTACCGCCTAAGCCTACAATGATATGTCGTAATACTCGGTCGTTCATATCAAGGGCGCGAGGCCAAAAACAGTTATTTATATCTATATTTAAGTTATTTCCATGATAGATATGTGAATCAAGACTAGCTGATATTAAATTATGAGCCGAAGTTATAGCGTGAAAATCACCTGTAAAGTGTAAGTTAATCTTTTCATTTGGAAGAACTTGTGACTTTCCTCCACCTGTTGCACCTCCCTTTATTCCAAATAAAGGCCCTAGAGAAGGCTCGCGTAAAGTAACAATTGAATGTTTGCCTAGTTTTGCTATTGCCTGTGCTAAACCTATAGAAACAACTGTCTTACCTTCTCCTTGTTTAGTTGGAGTCATTGCTGTAACTAAAATTATTTTGCCATCCTTGTTTTTTTCTTTATCTGCCAACAAAGACAGCTTTAATTTAGCTATGTGTTTTCCATAATAATCTAAATAATTTTGATTAATTGCTAGTTTTTCTGCTATTTCTGATATTGGTAACATATTAGATTTACTTAACTTTGTAAGATAAAAAATGCTTATTGATTATAGCAGTTAAAGAAATTAAACAAAGTGGGGAAATATCCACAACAACTTAATAACCTACGTAATCTAGCTATATTTTAGATATATAAAACCTTAAAACTTTTCTAACTAGAATTAGTTGATAGCTAGAATATAAAGCTACTAAAATCAATAAGTAAAACTTAAGGGTTTAACTAAAATTGTTTAATCAATAAAAGCTTTAATTTTATGGTACAGCTATTGCCTAGTAAGAGTTTAAGCAGCGATTATGCTTAAAATTAGAGGCTGTTTTAGGGGGCAATTATGACAAGTCTAAGAAATATTAATTATCAAATTGATCGAATCTTATGGCCGACAAACCTTTCTCCAGAATCAACTCAAGCTTTAGTTTATGCAATATCACTTGCAAGTGATTTTCAAGCTAAACTTTACATTTGTTATTGTGCTGAAGAGCCTTTACCAGCAGGTGGACAAAAAGTTAAAAACTATTTAGCAGATTTAATGGAGAAAAATCAAATTCACTTAGACAAAAAAATTGAATGGGAAGTAATCATTACTGAAGGAAATGTAGCAGAAGCCATTACAGAAATAGCACAAAACCACAAAATAGATTTAATGGTGATGTATGCTAAAAGGCATCCTTATACAGCAGCCCTTTTTGGTTCAAACGCTGAGTCCATTTGTCGAACTGCACCTTGTCCAATATTAATTACTCATCCTGGCGAACAAGCCTTAGTTAATCCTGATAGTAAAAAAGCTGATATAAGAAAAATACTAGTTGCTGATAATTTTTCTAAACACTCACCCTTTTCATTAGCCTATGCCTTAACTCTTGCAAAAACTTATAACTCGGAACTTCACCTCCTACATGCGGTTGAAGACTCCCATGCTGATTTAGAAGACGCTACTAATCGTCTAAAAGAAGCTTTTCCTATATCAGATATTAATTCTAATTTGGTTAAATATGTAGTAGTTAGAGGTAAAGCTTATGAAAAAATTAATGAATATATAGAAAGCCATAAAATAGATTTAGTTTGTTTAGCTACTCGTGAAGCTAGTTATTCCCCTTCCGTTTTTTCTACTACAAGCTCTTTACTTTTTGGTTCTACCACAGATAAATTGCTAAGAAAGTCTTCTTGCCCAATCTTAGTAGTACGTCCCTTTGAAACTCATAAACAAGAAGTTGCTTCAAATAAAATTAAGGTTTTAGTGGCTACTGATGGTTCAACTTATGCTGAGGAAGCAGTTAATTATGCAGCCAGTTGGCTTTGGCCTGCAAACACAGAATTAAGAGTTATTACAGTTATTGAACCTCTATCTAGCCTTGGGCCTGCTGTTACACATTACAAGCTAGCTTCTGAGTTAATGCAGGCTTCTGAAAATTTAGTTGCAGAAGCAGCTACAAAGCTACAAAAAACAAATTTACCTGTTTCTCGCCATGTTAGAGGTGGTTTTGCTGCTGATGAAATTATTAACGAAGCCAAAGAATGGGGTGCTAATTTAATAATTGTTGGAACTCACGGAAGACATGGACTTTCTCGCTTTCTACTTGGTTCAGTAGCAGAAAAAGTTACTAATAATGCTCATTGCTCTGTAATAGTTGTAAAAAATCCACAACATACAATAATGGAAGATAACCCAAACAAAGAAGCTAAAGAAGCTAAGGAGACTTTAACCACTTAATTAAAACTAACTAGTCGTTTACAGTTGAAACTGTTTTATCAGTCTCAAGCTCTTTATCTTTTTCAACTTGATGATTTTCTGTAACTTCTTTTAATTCATCTAGTTTTTCTGGGTTTTCTGGTTGTGTTGTCTGCTTTATTTCTTGAGTTGTTGTAGTTGGTTTTATTTCTTCATTCTTTGGAAAGATAAAATTAAGTAAAGTGACAAAGCTAGCTACAATAAGTGGGCCTAAGACTAATCCTAATGGGCCAAATATTCTTATTCCACCTAAAACACTATAAAAAGTAACTATTGTAGGTAAATTAGTTTGTCTACCAACAAGCATTGGTCTAAGAACATTATCAATTGTACTAACAACAAAAATACCCCATAAAACTAAAATAATTGCTTTAGCAACAGATCCTGTTAAAAAGAGCCAAATAGCTGTAGGTATCCAAATAAAAGCAGTTCCAACCATTGGAATCATTGCTAAGATTGCCATTATTACTGTCCAAATTAATACAGCAGGAACTCCCAATAAATAGAACATAAAACCAGCTAAACTAGCTTGAGTAATAGCTACAACAACATTTCCAAAAAGTGTAGCATTAATTACTAGTTTTACTCTTTCAACTAGTTCTAATTTTTTTCATTACTAATAGGTAGAAGTTTTAATAACCAATGTAGAAATTTATCTCCATCACGTAGAAGAAAAAATAAAGTAAAAAGAGTAAAAATAAAATTAATAATTAAAGAGAAAGAGTTAGAAATTATTTTGGTGACATATTGAAGTGCAAAATTTAATATTGTACTAATTTTTTCTGATAAGCTTTCTTTTATATCCACAGGAGAAATATTAGCATTCTTGTCTAACCAAATAAGTATTTTGTTATCTTTTGCTAATTCTACTAAAGCATCAACATTTTGAGGGTTTTGGAAATATTGATAAATTATTTTTATTTCTTTAGTTATTTGAAATGAAACAAAAACTAATGGAACAATAATCACCGTTACAGCAGTAGCAACACCAATCAAAGCTACAACTGTTTTATTAGGTATTTTTTTATTTAACCATTTTTGCCAGGGTTGAAGAACAATTGCTAAGGTAAATGCCCAAAGTATTGCTGTAGAAAAAGGATAAAGTAAACTAAATAATAAATAGCCAATAAAAGCTATTAAAACTAGTAAAAAAGCTTTTTCTATTGTTAATTTATAACCATTAAGTAAATCTTGGCTCATGAAAACACTTTATTGTTTTAAGATTTATTTTCTAAACCAAAATATAACTTAATCTATAAAGACAGACAAAATATTTTAATTATTTTTTTCTTTTAATGCTAAAACTGCTACAAAAAATGCGCTTATTCCTAGAAAAGTACGAACCCATTGCCACATACCCCAGTTTATAAGTTCCTGTGAAACATTATTAAGATCAATAGTTGCAGCAGCAAAACTAGCATTAGCTTGCTTAAAATATATTGGGTAAAGTAGCAAAATAAAAATATTAATTAGTGTAGCTATAGCTAGCAAGTTCTTATTTGGAAGGCGTTGGAGTTGGTAAAGTATAGTAACTAAAAGAGTAACAATTAATCCTAAAATCTGTGATGTACCAAAAAAACTAACTAAATGAGGCTCATTATTTCTAAACCAAGCCAAAAAATCTTGAGCCGGCATTTTTTTCCAGTAAGGCACAAAAAGAATCGCTTCTGTAAGCATTGCCCCAGCAGAAAGACCTAAGAATATTACAGTAGCAATTAAAAGGAGTTTTGATATTTGAGTAACCATATAAATTTTTTGTTTACTAACTACAGCATAAATTAAATAAATCATACGCAGGGTTTCAACCCTAGGTATGATAATCAGGCATTCCCAAAAGCCCCAACGGGGCGGGCATAGTTTTTTAATGTTAAGAAAAGACTATGCGCGCCCCTTCAGGGCTTGAGAGACTTAATTATTATTTCCTAGGGTTTACACCCTAGGCTACAGTTATGTCGCCCCGTTGGGGCTTAAGATTAAAATATCAGTAAATTTAGTTTACAGAGTACTAACTATCTAGTAAATTTAAGTTTTGGCCTTGTATTTTTTCTATTTCATGCTCAGAGATTTTCAACACTACACATGATACAAACTCACTAGCAATATTGCGGCATTTGCGGGGAATGCGAAATTTAACTTCAGCTTGATGACTTCCTGGAATATCACTTAAAGCTTTTAAGCCTTTGGTTCTAATGGTTAGAGTAGTAAAAAATAACCCTTTTTTTAAGTTAATATAATCTATTTCTCTAAAAGGAATTACTCTATATTTAACATCTGATTTTATCAACTTTGAATCAAAAATAGCTTCCCCAATTTCAAATTCTAAAACCACACCTTCTTTACTAAGCCCCATAAGACCTGTAGCTTTGGCTAAACCACCGTATATATCTTTTGAAAATGGAACCTTTATATTATGAATAAAGGAAATAACTTCTTCTTTATCTAGCATTTAGAACACCTTTATAACTTTCAAAAGCTAAAGCGAAAACCAAATTGTATTTGACGAGGAGCAAAAGCACCTCTAAACCGCTCTCTAGGAACAATAAAACGGCCCCCATCTTTTGCAGGTAAGTTAAAATTACCTTGCGCGTCAGGCATAAAGACACGTGCAATTGTGCTTTGATCAATATTAACTCGGTTAAATAAATTAAAAGCTTCTATATAAGCTTCTAAGCGGTAACTTTCCTTAATATTAAAAACTTTTGTTAAACGCATATCCATATTAGCAAAACCTGGAGTAATTCCAGCATTACGCCCAATGCTAACACCACCTTGTAGTGGTCAATCGCCTGGAGGGTTATCAAAATTACGGTTTAAGTCAACACCTGCTAGCAAATTATAAGGTTTGCCTGAAGTTAAAGTAACAATGCTAGAAAGTTGTAACCCATTTAACACAACATTTTGCTTATAACTAAGATCCCAAATTCCTGAAATAACAAACCGGCTACGAGTATCTATTACACCTAAACCACGTTCTTGAGCAATATTTAATGGATCAACAACTTCCCGTGAAAGTGTGCCAAAATCTAGCACATTATCAATTAATTTAGAAAAAGTATAACTTGCTAGCACGCTAAATCGCTGGTCAAATCGTTTATTTACAGAAATGGTTAAGGCATGAAAATAACTATCAAAAGCAGACTCAAATTGTTGTATATCGCCTTGACTAGTGTTAACTCGTCCATTAATTAAGCTATCTGTAAGACTATTAGTAGGACGTACTACAGGATTTATATTTCTAGTAGAAAATAATTTTATCCCTCGAACAAAGTCATAATCTACAGAAAGAGCATATTTATCTTTTAGAAAATAATTAATACCAAAGTTTACTTGCTGAGTATAACTGCTACGTAAGTTTGGCTCATAGGTAGTAGTTTGGCTTAATTGTGGAACTAGAGAAACTCCTGGAGGCAAGCTAAAGGAGTCTGGAAACTTACGGCCTGGTAAGGAAAAAGGGATAATAGAGAAAGGAAAAGGAATTACAGGAACTTTAACTCTACCTGTAGTAAGTAAGTTTACACCAACAGCAACACCAGTGACGGGTACAGCAAAAAATAACCCATAAGAAGCATGAAGTCTTAAATTAGTAAATTTTGTTGGACTATAAGAAAAAGCTAACCTTGGAGAAACATTACCATTGTTGTTTGGAACAAAACGAGATCGATTTAAGTCATAGCGAAGACCTGCTTTTATAAGTAAATTACGCTTTATCTTAAAATCATCTTGTGCAAAAACTGCAAAAAACTTAGATGGTGTTACTACATTAGGATCACCAAAACCTTGAGTGTAAGCTGTAGGTAATGAAAGCTGTGCTAGTGGTAGATTTGCTGGAAGCCCTGGAGCTAGATTAGGTAGCAATGCTGCGGCAGCAGTTAGAAAAGCCAATTGTGCTGGACTACGTAAATTAGAATCAAAGGCTTCTAAGCCTGTAAAACTAGGTAGGTTTGGAATACCTGTTAAAGCAGTAAAATTTAACGGGCCAAAAACCGCTAGTCCTCCAGGAATAAAGGGCAAGGCTGATTTACCTTCTGGAGGCGCAGTTACAAAGAGATCCCCCCCAAATTTAATTTGATGACGGCCTCTAGTTAAAGACAAATTATTAACAAATTGGTAAAAGCGTTGATCTCTAGGCTGCGGTAAAAAAGAACTTCTTCCAAAAGTGTTTACCCCATCTTCTGTTGTTATTCGTACTTGTGGCCCAGGATCTAGAGGAAAATCATCTTGATTTCTAACCGTAAAAAGAAACCTTGTTTCATTAACTAAATTTAGCCCTGTATTAAGGTAAACATTATTAACAACTAACGTATTATCATCTAAGCTTTGTCTTCCGCTATTGCTATAGTCTATAAGACCACCAAAGAAATCAAAACCAGAGTTAAAGGAAAATCCACCATTATAACGAACAAACAAAGAATTTTGGGGATTGAGGCGAAAATCTGCTCTAGCAAGTAGGGTTGTAGTCCCAATGGAAAAAGGTCTTGGGCCATTTTGAACATCTGAAAAACCTTGCCTTCTAGCTGCTGCTACAACATTATCACTGATAGTTACAATAGTATTTTGCTTAATAGTTAGTCGTTCAAAAGAAGTAAAAAAGAAAGCTTTATCTTTTTTGATTGGCCCACCTAAAACGGCCCCAAATTGGTATTGGCGAAATTCTGGATTAATATCAGAAAAAGGCTCTTTAGCACTAGTTTCATCATTGCGGTTAAAGAAAAATAGTCCCCCATGATAATCATTTGTGCCACCCCTTGTAACAATATTAACTACTCCGCCTAAAGCCCGGCCAAATTCAGCCGAGTAGTTATCTGAAATAATTTGGAATTCTTGTACAGCATCTTGACTAAATGTTGCTCTGACTGAACCAGAGCCAGAATCATTATTATCTAACCCATCAATAGTAACATTATTAAAACGTCCCGATTGCCCATTAAATGAAAGTCCTGATGTAGCAGTTGCTCCTATTGCCCCACCATCTGACACAACACGCGCCGCAGTAGTAGAAAAATCTAAGAAATTTCGTCGATTAATTGGTAGTTTTTCTATTGTAGTTCGGTCAACATTTGTGCTGCCTTCTGTTTTACCTTCTACAAGGCTATTAGCTAAAACCTCTATAACTTGAGTGGATTCCCCTAAAGCTAACTCCACATCTAAAAGTGCTGTAGTGCCTAAAACTAAAGTAATAGGAATAACTTGTGTAGCAAAACCATCTGCTTGAACTGTTAATTGATAGTTACCAGGTGGTAACTGGCGAAAACTAAAAGATCCATCACTGTTTGGAATAATTTCTCTAGTAAAATTAGTAGCTATATTCTTTATTGTTAAGGTAGCAGAACTTATGGCTGATTTTTGGCCGTCAATTACTTGCCCATTAATTGCACTACTAGTTGATCCAGAAGATTGCGCTAGTATATTAGGTGTTGCTAACATAAAGAAAAACAAAATAGTTAATAATATACAGTGAAATTCTTTTATAGTCTTAAACATAATTATTCCTTTACAGCAAATTACTTAATCAAATTACTTTGCAGTTGACTTAAAAGGGGCAATTTTTCAGGCTAAAATTAGTAGGATTTTATAGAACTCTTAGGGTATTTCCAAATATAAAAATCGTCAATAACTCATCTCCAAAATTTTAATAAAACCTTAATAAATATTCCGGCTAAATTCCCTACAATAACTAAAAATAAACCTACCAACTTTGCCTAATATTAACTTTATTTAGTTATCACTACCCCGTTGCAAATTATTTTTCTCTTATGCTAATGTAAGTAATCACTTACTTACTTGGTAAAAATATTATGGAAGACACAAAAACATTAGTTGAAGAAGTTAAAGAAACTAAGAAAAAGCAACGCTTTTGTAGTGCAGACCGCAAAGAGCAAATATTATCTATAGCAGCAGAAATTTTTTCTCAAAAAGGTTTTAATGGAACTACTACCAAAGAAATTGCTGAGCGATTAGACGTAAGCGAAGCTATTATTTTTCGCCATTTTCCCACCAAACAAGATCTTTATTCTGCAATTTTACACGAAAAAACAACCGAACTCATGCAACCTCTGTGGTTAAATTGCGTAGAGTTAATGCAGAAGAAAGATGACCGAGGAGTTTTTACTAGGCTAGCTGCTCAGATATTAGAAATGATGCACAAGGATCAAACTTTGTTAAGACTACTTTTTTATAGTGCTTTAGAAAAACATCAATTAGCACAAGCCTTTTTAGAAAGTACGGCAAGACAAGTTAGAGAGCCTGCTATTAAGTATATAAAGCAGCGTATTGAAGACGGAGCATTTCGCACTATAGATCCTATATTAACAGCTAAATTTTTTTTTAGTTTAGTAAAGCAATGGGGCATTTCTAGAGAATTATTTCAAGATAGCGAAATGCAAAAGCTTTCTCCTTGGGAAGCAGCAGAAGAAATAACTAATATTTTCCTTTTTGGGATTTTACAAGACCAAAATTCTCGTTCAGCTAAGGAATAATACATGAGCAAAACACTTATTTTATTACTACCACTATTACTTTTTACTGCTTGTCAACGTTCAGAACCACCAGCACAAGCAAACACAAGCCAAGCTAGCGTTTTAGCAACTGCTCCAACTTCTATAAGTGTAACTACTAGTTCTGCTATTGAACGTAGTTTATCTAGTGCATTAGAACTTACTGGAACATTAGAGGGCCAGGAAGAAGTTATTGTTAGCAGTGAATTAGACGGCAAGCTCTCAAGCATGCACATTGATTTAGGTAGTTACGTAAAAAAAGGCGATAAACTTTTTTCTTTAGATGAACGTGAATTGGGTTGGAAATTAGAGCAGGCTAAAGCAAATCTTTCTATTGCAGAAATAACTTTAGGTCAGGCAGGTAAACCCGGCGAGTCTAATGATTCCCATCCAGCAGTACGTGATGCTTATGCAGCACTGGAAAAAGCCAAAATAGACTTTGAACGTACAGAACAATTACTTAAAGATGGGGTAATTTCTCGTCAAGAATATGACCGTAATAAATCATTATATGACCAAACTCGCGCACGTTGGGAAACGGCAATTGCTCAAGTAGAGGGTTACGGAGCTAATTTAATACAAGCTCATGCCAACTTACAGCTTGCTGATAAACAACTAAAAGATTCTATTATTTATGCACCTATAACGGCTTCGGTTAAAGAAAGATTAGCATCTACAGGACAATATGTTAAAAAAGGTGAGCCATTAGTTAAACTTATTCAAATCAATCCTTTGCGACTTCGTACTACTGTTCCAGAACAATATTTACAACAATTAAAATCAGGTGAAACTATAAGTTTTACCGTAGATAGTTTGCCAGATAAACAATTTGTAGGAAAAATTACTCGTTTTAGTCCAGCCGTAGACAAAAACTCTCGTTCCTTAATGGTAGAAGCAACCATTGAAAACCCTAAATTAGAGCTTAAAGCAGGAATGTTTGCACGTGTTAAATTAACTTTTGGAGAAAAAAGACCTGTTTTACTTGTACCTCAAAAAGCTGTTATTACTGCTGTAGGTCTAAATAAAATCTATGTTTTAGCTGATGGAAAGGCTCAAGCTAGAGAAGTCACTTTAGGCCAAAAAGATGGCGAATTAATAGAAATAATCTCTGGTGTTAGTGCTAATGAAACAGTTATTACTAGTAATTTAGATAAGCTAGCTGATGGCACTGTGGTAAATCAACAAAGTAACTAGACCGAAAGGATTTTTATGCAAAAATTAGCAGAACTTTGTATTGAGCGTCCTGTTTTTGCCACAATGCTTATATTAGCACTTACTTTTATAGGTGGCTTTGCTTATAGCATTTTAGGAGTTGATTTATTCCCTAAAGTTGATTTCCCTACTATCACTGTAACTACTACACTACGTGGAGCTTCTCCTGAAGAAGTAGAAACAGAAATAACAAAGAAAATAGAAGAATCTGTAAATACTTTACCTGGTATAGATGAATTACGCTCTGTTTCTACAGAAGGAGTATCATTAGTTTTTATTACCTTTGTTTTAGAGCGTGATACTGACCAGGCGGCTCAAGATGTTAGAGATAAAGTTAATACGATTCTAGGAGATTTACCACAGGAAATAGACCCGCCTATTGTAGAAAAACTTGACCCAGATGCTACACCTGTAATGTCAATTGCTGTTTCTGCTAAACGAAGTTCAAGAGAAATTACAGAAATTGCTGATAAAAAAATCAAGCAAGCTATTGAATCTATTAGTGGTGTTGTACAAGTGCGTTTTATAGGTGATCGTAAAAGACAAATACAAATTTGGATAGATACCCAAAAATTAACAGCTTATAACTTAACAATCCCACAAGTAGAGGCTGCTTTAGTTAGCCAAAATATAGAGTTACCCGGTGGACGTATTGACCAAGGCAGCCGCGAACAAGTGGTTCGTACTCTAGGGCGTATTACTAACACAGCAGACTTTAGTAAAATTATCATAGCTACAATTAATAATAATCCTGTAAGAATTTCTGACATTGGTTATATTGAAGACGGGATTGAAGAACCTCGTACAATGGCTCGGTTAGATGGAAACGAAGCTGTTATTTTAGAAGTTCGTAAACAGTCTGGAAACAATACTTTACAAGTAGTTGAAAATGTAAAAGAACGTCTATCAGAGATTCAAAAACTTTTGCCTCCAGATTTCCAAGTGCAAATTATTCGTGACCAATCCCGTTTTATTAAAGGCTCTTTTGAAGCTATTAAAGAACATTTAATTTTAGGAGGGTTTTTAGCTGCTTTAGTAGTATTGCTATTTTTAGGTAACTTCCGTTCTACCATAATTGCTGCTATTGCTATTCCTACTTCAATAATTTCAACTTTTGCATTGATGTACTACATGGATTTTACGCTTAACCAAATGACTATGTTAGCCTTAGTGCTTTCGGTTGGAATAGTTATAGATGATGCTATAGTTGTACTAGAAAATATTTACCGATTTATGGAAGAAAAGCAGATGTCGCCACTTCAAGCGGCCCGTGAAGCAACACATGAAATAGGGCTAGCTGTTATGGCAACAACTCTTTCTTTAATAATTATTTTTCTTCCAGTAGCTTTTATGGGCGGTATTGTTGGACGTTTTATGAAAAGCTTTGGACTAACAACAGCTTTTGCCATAGGTGTTTCATTACTTGTTAGCTTTACTCTAACTCCAATGATGTCAGCACGTTTTCTTAAAGTTAACAAAAAAGCTCATAGTGCTAAACAGTCTTTCTTCTATAGCTTAATTGAACGTAGTTATATGGCAATGCTACGTTTTTGTATGAACTATAGGTTATTAGTTGTAGTTGTTTCCATTGTAGTTATATTAACTACTGTACCTTTATTTCAAAGAGTTGGTAAAGACTTTATTACACAAGATGATACAAGCGATTTTCAAATTGATATTCGCGCTCCAGAAGGCTATTCACTTACAGCAACCTCTGAAACTCTTAGCAAAATAGAAGATGAGCTACGTCAACTTACAGGAGTAACAAACTTACTTACTACAATTGGAGGCGATGCCCAGCAAACCCCTAATGCTGCAAGTATTTATGTAAAAATTATTGATGTTACTGAGCGTGACTATCCTCAAGCTGAAGTAATGGAAAAAGCACGTCGTTTAATGGGCAAATATAAAGATTTGAGAGCCTCTGTTTTGTATGTTGCTAGTATTTCTAGTAGTTCTATGAAAAATTCTGATATTCAATATAGTTTAAGAGGCCCAGACCTAAATAAACTTACTGAATACTCAGCTAAAGTTATGGACTTTGTAAAAACAGTTCCTGGTGTAGTAGATGTTGATAATAGTTTAATTACAGGTAAGCCGGAAACTAGAATTTATATTGACCGTGAGCGTGCTGCAGATTTAGGCGTTAGAATTAGTGATATTGCTACAACAATTCGCACACTTATTGGTGGTAATGACCAAGCTTCTAATTTTCGAGAAGGTGAAGACCGTTATGATATTCAGATCCGCGCTCAACTTTCAGACCGTAACAGTCCAAATGCTCTTAGTCTGTTAACAGTTCCATCTTCTAAACAAGGGACTGTACGCTTAGATCAAGTGGTACGAATTCAAGCAGGTACGGGCCCAGCACAAATTGACCGATATAATCGACAACGACAAGTAATAATTTCTGGAAATATTGAGCGTGGGCAATCTTTAGGCCCAGTATTACAAATAATAGACGCGCATGTCTCTAAGTTAAACCTTTCTCCAGAATATCAATATGGTGTACAAGGTCGAAGCCGTGAATTAGGGCGAGCAGCAACAAACTTTTTAATTGCTTTTATACTTTCATTTGTTTTTATGTATATGGTCTTAGCTGCACAATTTGAAAGTTTCCTTGACCCAATAACAATTTTACTCAGCTTACCCCTTTCTATTCCTTTTGCTCTGCTTTCATTAATTATGTTTAACCAAACGTTAAATATTTTTTCTGCTCTAGGAATCTTAATGCTCTTTGGAATAGTAAAGAAAAACTCTATTTTGCAAATTGACCATGCTAATCAACTACGAAACCGCGGCTTAAGCACTTATGAAGCAGTAATTCGAGCTTGTCAAGATAGATTGCGCCCTATTTTAATGACTACTATTGCTTTAGTTGCTGGTATGTTACCAATGGCTCTAGGTCAAGGGCCGGGTTCAGCTTCTCGGCGTTCAGTAGCAATTATTGTTATAGGTGGGCAATCACTTTGTTTACTTCTTACTTTGCTAGTAACACCTGTAGCTTATTCATTATTTCATAGCTTAACTGAAACTTTATCATGGCAAAATTTAGTTAAAACCTTTCCTTTCTTAAGTAAACTAGATAGATAATAATTAGAATTAGCTAGAACTAAATAAAAATAGCCCAAAATTTTGGGCTATTTTTTTATTTTATATAAACAATACTTGGTTATTTCTTAGCGTGCTGGTTCTATTTTTACTTGGACACTAAATTGGCCGCTATTGTCGCTTAAATCACCTTCATTAACGCTAAGGAATAACTTTCCATCGCGTTTAGCAACAAACTCGCCTTCTCGTCCAATGTGAATAAAATCATCATTATCATCACCAATAACAGCAATTAAGGATCCTGTAGGCTTATCTAAAAGCAGTTTATTTTTATCCTCTAACTCAATTCCTTCTGGCCCGCTTTCACGTGAAGAAGAAAGCTTTACTTTCCCAGAAGCAATTAAACGAATACGATCGCCTCGGCGAACTGTTAAATTAGCATAACTCCAATCATCTTTAGCTGTCACTTGTGTTGCTATCTCTTTAACAGCCGTGTTTGTTGTAGGGCTATTAGTAATAGGCTTAGTAACTACTGGTGTTGGACGACTAGGAGCATTATTTGCTTTATGTCCTGTATCATCATCTGGCGCACTTGGCCTAGGAATATTGTTTTCACGTACTGATGAAACATTGCTAGTGTCATCCCCACGCCCGTCAAATTCAATTGTTTCTACATCACGAGTATCTAAAATTACTTTAGATTGACTACTAGTACCTAAATCTAAAGCTACAGTAAAAGATCCACTAGCAAAACTAATTACTTTACCTTTTACCACTGTACCATTTTTTAGTTTTATAGTGTCTGCATTAACAGTTAAAGTAATAAAAAGTAAACAAATAAAAGCAATAAAATAATTAGGCCATTTCATAAAATTAAACTCCTTAAAATCTTTACAAAGGGATATTGCCATGCTTTTTGGGTGGGTTAGTATCTCGTTTATTTTCTAGTAACTTTAAGCCACGGATTAATTTTTGCCGAGTAAGTGCTGGCTCTATCACTTCGTCAATATATCCATACTCAGCCGCAATATACGGTGAAGCAAATTTATCTTGATATTCCTTAATTTTTTCTGTCCTAGCTGTTGCTACATCTGAAGCTTGATTAATTTGCTGACGATATAAAATATTTACTGCTCCCTCTGCTCCCATTACTGCAATTTCAGCACTAGGCCAAGCAAAATTTAAGTCTGCTCGAATATGCTTAGATGCCATAACACAATAAGCTCCTCCATAAGCTTTACGTGTTATTACAGTTAATTTTGGTACTGTAGCTTCAGCAAAAGCATAAAGTAGCTTTGCACCATGTCGAATAATGCCGCTATATTCTTGCTGAATGCCAGGTAAAAACCCTGGTACATCTTCAAAAGTAATTAATGGAATATTAAAACAATCACAAAACCGGACAAATCTTGCAGCTTTTACCGAAGCATCTATGTCTAAAACGCCTGCTAATATAGCAGGTTGATTAGCAACTATTCCTACTGAGTAGCCCCCTAAACGAGCAAAACCAATAACAATATTTTTTGCAAAATGTTCTGCAACTTCAAAAAAATATTCGTCATCAGCAATTTTACTGATAACTTTACGAATATCATAAGGTAGGTTTGGATTGTCAGGAACTATAGAGTTAAGCTCTTTATCTGCACGATCTACCGGATCTGTAGTAGCACGTCGAGGAGTGTCAGTCATATTATTAGAAGGCATAAAAGAAAGTAGCTCTCTAATAGTGTTAAGACAATCTTCTTCATCCTCAGCAGCAAAATGAGCTACACCACTACGACTATTATGAGTTAATGCCCCGCCTAAATCCTCTTTAGTAACATCTTCGTGAGTAACTGCCTTAATTACATCTGGGCCAGTAATAAACATATAACTAGAATTTTTTACCATTACATTAAAATCTGTTAGTGCCGGACTATAAACAGCACCACCAGCACAAGGCCCCATGATTGCAGAAATTTGAGGAACTACTCCCGAAGCTAAAGTATTACGTAAAAAAATGTCAGCATAACCAGCTAAAGAAACTACTCCTTCTTGGATACGTGCGCCACCAGAATCATTAAGTCCAATAACAGGTGCGCCCACTTTCATAGCCATATCCATTACTTTGCAAATTTTTTCAGCATTAGTTTCAGAAAGTGATCCACCAAAAACTGTAAAATCTTGGGCAAAAACAAAAACTTGTCGTCCATCTACTTGACCATAACCTGCTACCACACCATCACCAGGATATTGTTGGTTATTTAAGCCAAAGTTTTCACAACGATGCTTTTTGAATTGGTCAAATTCTTCAAAAGTACCTTTATCTAAAAGATATTCTATTCTTTCTCGTGCAGTCTTTTTTCCGGCCTGGTGTTGTTTGTCAATTCGTTCTTGACCTCCAGCCAGCAGTGATTCTTCTCTACGTTCGTTTAACAACTTGAGCTTGTCAGTCATTAAAGTTAACTCCTAAAGGGGGGTTAAATGTCTTTTGCTAATTTAGATAATTACCAAGATTACTATAAGTTAGCTAATAAAACTTGAAGTATTACTCCATTTGCGATTGCATTGTATCTGATAGATGTTTTGCGATCAACTGATCAGATACAACTCACTAGCTTAAAGATGCTAGTGCCAAAGCAAGCGTTTGTTATAAATTATTATCTTGCTGTTTACA
Source organism: Blastocatellia bacterium (assembly GCA_016713405.1). Classification (NCBI taxonomy): domain Bacteria; kingdom Pseudomonadati; phylum Acidobacteriota; class Blastocatellia; species Blastocatellia bacterium. The sequence goes on along the minus strand of JADJPF010000022.1, from coordinate 385,376 downwards.
GCTAATGTCTAAGATAATCATTTTCTTATAGTTTAGTTTGCTAAAATAGATGGAAAATTAGTCTAAAATAATTTTTATTTTAATAATCATATTTCTACTAATATAGTAGAAAACCTTGGCAACCTAGGATTTAATAAGATAAAATCTTGCGGCCAAAGTTTTTCCTATTTCTTCTTAAGGAAGTCTTCATGAACCGAAAAAAGTTCGATAGTCTTTTACAACTAGCCATTGAAGATGGTGTTTCCGATATTATTTTGGCTGTTGGCGAACCACCAATGTTTCGCTATAGCGGAACTTTAATAGATGTAAGGTCTGATGCTTTAGAAGCCCGTGATACAGAGCTAATTGCAAGACTACTACTGCAACACCATTTTGAAGACTTAAATTCTTTTACTGCCGCTGATGTTGCTTATGAATTAGAAGATATCGGTCGTTTTCGTGCTAGTGTTTTTAAGCAACGTAACTTATTTCGCATTGTATTAAGAGTAATTCCTGTAGAAGTACGAACATTTATTGACTTAAATCTACCTGTAGAAATTGCTTCTCTTGCAGACCTACCTCGTGGGTTAATTTTAGTTACGGGTGCTACTGGACAAGGTAAATCTACTACTATCTCTGCAATCCTAGAACAAATTAATCGTACTCGTAAAACACATATTATTACAGTAGAAGACCCAATAGAATTTACTTATCAAAAATCTCGTTCCTTAATTACTCAAAGAGAAATAGGAGAAGACGTTAACGACTATCAAACAGCACTTCGTCAAGCACTTCGTCAAAGTCCTGATGTAATTATGATTGGAGAGATAAGAGACGGCCAAACCTTTGAAGCTGTCTTAACTGCGGCTGAAACAGGACATTTAGTAATTAGTGCTATTCACACAACAGATGCTCAAAAAACCTTTGGTCGTATCTTAGGCTTTTATCCAGAACAGGAGCGACAATCTGTTAAAGATCGCCTTGCTAATACTTTAGCTGCAATTATTAGTTTGCGTTTACTGCCTTCTATAACAGGTGGTGAACGGGTGCCAGCAATAGAAATTTTACGTATGAATAGCACACTTGCCGAATGCTTACGTAGCCCAGATAGGCTTTCAGAAATAACTAGCTATATGGAAAAAGGACGGGACTATTACGGTATGCGAACATTTGACCAGCATATTGTAGAACTTTATCAAGCAGGCTTAATTGATTTAACAACAGCTAAAACTGCGGCTAGCCGTCCAACAGAAATTGAGCGAATATTAACACTAAACGGTACTACTTAATTCTTATAAAAATCAAACATTTTGTAGTTAAAATGTACTTACAAAATACCTAAAAAAAGTTGTAGGAGAAAAATTAAGATTTTATTAATTTTTTTTGCTATTTTAAGGACTTTATCGTTGCTTAAACAGTCATTTTTATGTTACTTATGATAAGTTATAAAGCTAGTAGTGTAGCTTTCAAACAACTTAACTTAGTAGTAACTCAAGCTCAAATTAATACATCTTCTAACAATATTTCTACTTATAAAATAAATTTAAGTTGTTCTACAGCTACTACTAAATACTTCTAATAATCCAAAACTAAAATTTAACTCTGTTACTTTTTAATAAGCTGTGAGTTGGAGTTTATTCTCATGAAAAGATATAAAGGATTTAGCTTAATAGAACTCTTAGTTGTATTTATTATTTTGGCTATTTTAACTACCGTAACAGTACTAACACTTAATCCTACAAGACGAATGGTAAAAACAGAAGATGGGGCAGCAGCAGTTTTTAATATAATGCGTCAAGCTCGTATCCAATCTATTACACGTCGTCAATTTTATGGTGTAGTTGTTAATACTGCAAATACAGATCAAACCCTAACCTTAAACAATTCAAATATTAATCTAACATTTTTAACCCAAAGTGTTTCTTTAGTTGATATGGGAGAACTTGCACCAGGTGATGAAGTAATTATTCTAACCAAACAACTTCCTCCAGATGTAATTGTTAATGCTAGCTACTTTCCAATACCAAATATGGATTTTCCTGCTCCAGAACGTAACTTTACCAAATATGATTTTGCTACAGGCCCATTTGTCACCTATTTTGACCCAGCCGGTCGTGCAGTAACCTTGGCCGATGGAACAGGAACTCAAACTTATTCAACATTTTATTTTTCTTCATTTGACATTGACCTAACTCAAGGCCCTACCTTACTTAGAGCAGTAACTTTGTATGGTGCTACTGGTGGTGTAAAGCTTTGGCGTTATCTTCCTACTGGCGCACCTAATAAATGGTCAACAAAAATTGATATAAATAGTTAGGAGGTTGTTAAATATATTATATGAAAACTAACCAAAAAGGCTTTTCTTTAATAGAAGTTTTAATTGCAATAGTTATTATTACTATAGGTTTGGTAGCTCTCTCAGGTGCTTTAGTAGTTGGCGTAACTTTGCCTCAACGCTCTCGCCAACAATCTATTGCCAAACAATTAGCTAACAACATTATGGATACCATTATCACTGCAAAAGAAACTGCCAAACCAGGCTTTGATGTATTTTCTAAATTTAACTCTACTATGCCAATGATGAGTGGAGGACGTTTTACAGGTGGCGTTGGAGCAGTTTTACTACCTGGCCCAGATGGTGTATATGGTACTTGTGATGATGGTCGAACAGGGGCTTATAATGATAATTGCCCAGGGCTAGGAACACAAGTAGAAACACTAGATATAGACCCTGGCCCAGATGGTCAATATCCTCCTCCATTTGCTGCTGATAATAGAAGAGTCCCTCTTCTTGGTTTTACTCGAAGAGTAGATATTATGGATATTGGCCCTGCTTCTAAGCAAATTGATGTAACGGTTAGTTACCCTAATGCTACAGGTGGACGTGAACAAGTCACTTTAAGCACTCAAATTAGTGATTTTGCTATACTTACTCTACCTTCAAATAACTAAGGAATAGCTTATGAAAAAACAAAATTTATATTCCAGTAGCCGTGGTTTTACATTAGTAGAGATTTTAATTGCCTCCGTACTATTGTTAATTTTAATTGGCCCACTTTTTTCATTTCTTCGTGTAGGGCAAGCTAATCGTTCTGTAACATTAAGAACAACAGATATAGAACAAAATGCACGTGCTGCAATGATTACAATGGGAAGAGACATAACTAATGCAGGATTTAATTTTGCTCCACAAATTGATCTAGGAACAGTACCAGTGGTTTCTTCTTTACAAGGTGGAACTTCTCTACTTACCCCTATTATTCCCGGTAATAACTTAAATCGTGTCCGTGTTGGCCCAAGTCTTTTTAATAATACCGATCAAATTACTTTAGCTTATGTAGATCAAACATTTAACAATGGTTTACCATTAACAGGTAATTATAATTTAACCGGTGGTAATGCTACTTATACGCTTACCTCTGGTACTTTAGCAAACTTATTTGCTGGTGATCTAATTATTCTTAGCCGGGGCCCAATTTCTGCAATAGGTGTTGTTTCAAATGTTAATAGTGGTAGTCCAGGTCAAATAACTTTTTCTGGTGGCGATCCATTTCAAATTAATAGATTTGGAATGACTGACCCTTTAAATCGTGTTTCTTTAGATATTGAAAACGTTCCCATACAACCCCCTGTTTTAGCTTATCGCTTTAATTTTATAACTTTCTTTGTTGATGCTGATGGTAATTTAATTAGACGAGAAATTTTACCTCCTCCACATACTCCAACAGGAGGAAATCCTGCGGTTTCCCCTCAAGAAATTGCCGCTGACCTACGTACCTATAATTGTGCTGGTACTTGCTACTATGACAATATAATTGCTACAGGTATAGAAGATCTGCAATTTACTTACAATGTAACTGGAAGCCAAATAGGAGGTATTGTTCAACCAATAGATGACCCTGGTGCTTTAGGTTCTCCAGGAAATCTAAGTATGGGTGAACCTTTTAGACTAGCTGAAATTCGTCAAGTCAATGTTTCCTTAAAAGTACGTGCAGCAGACCGAGATACTAAACTTCGTGATCAATATAATCCAAACCAAGGTTATCTATATCGCTTTAGCTTAAATGGCACTTTTGGAGTTAGAAATCTATTCCAAACTAATTATGTTCCTGATCCACCAGGAACAAATCCAAATCCATAAATACTTAATAATTATTTTTATTTTATTGTTTTTTAAGGAGAATTTTTATGCGAGCAGTAAGAAGATTTTGGCGTAAAAAGCTTCGTAAATTGCTGTCTCCAAAAGCTTTTCAAGAACGTGGCTCTGCTCTTATAATTGTCACGCTTCTATTAGCTTTGCTAACAATTTATGTAAGTGCTTCATTAACAATTACTACTACAGATACTGTATCTTCTAACTTTGAAGTAGCTCAACAACGTGCTTATTACACAGCTTTTGCTAAATTAGAACAAATGTCACGTGATTTTAGCTCTTTGTTTGTTACTTCAACTAGTCCAACTTATGATTCATTATGCAGAGTAGTTTTAGCACCGCCAGATGTATTAAATAATTTCCGTGTAGTAAAACCTAACGTTAGCTGTCCTCCAGGTTCTAATTGTGTTCCAGGTTATCCTGGCGTTGATTTTAACTCATCAAATCTTTTTGATTTAGGCTGGATAGGTCAATCCAATTTTTGTGTAATTGATGTGTGTAATCCTAGTGGTTCAGGTTGCACTGTTGCAGCACGTCCTCCTTACCCAGTAAAAATCCAAGATGGAACCTATGCTGGATTGCAGGCATTTGCTAGACAATACCGTCAAGTTTCTACAGTTACTAACCAAGTCCGAGGTGGGGCAAACGTACAACTTACCCGCGATTTTACTAACTTTTTACTTCCACTATTTCAATTTGGAATCTTTACTGATTCTGATTTTGAACTTTATATTCCTCCTAACTGGGCGTTTGGTGGTTGGGTACACACTAACCAAAACTTCTACCTTACTGGTAACACAAATGCTAGTCTTACTGCTGGTGGAGATACAATTTCTTTTTCACAATATGTTGCTAGTGGTACTACAGTAATTAAAACTGCTGCAAAAATTACTGTAGGTAAACATATGATCCTTGGTCAAACAAAATCTGGCAATGAAGCCCGTGCCAACAGCCGTTTAACGGTTTCTACAAATAGCACTGGTGGTTTACAAAGATTTAATCAAGGTAGCGCGCTAGGTGGAGGATTGATAAATAATTGTAATGGTGTGGAAGCTCCTGCCATTGATGCGGTTCCTGGAACAAGTTGTGTAGTATCAGCACCTGGTGCTGGTAGAGTTGGTGGTAAAGCCGATCCAACTATAAGAGTAGATGCACCTAGATTAAATTTGCCTATCCAAAACATTTTAGGTGCTAATCCAGTTCAATTAATTAGACGTGGACTAGCATCAGATTTTGATCCTGCTCGTAGTTCTCCATATTTTGCTGCTCGTTACTACTATAAACCTACAATTCGCGTAACTTTAGCAGATTATCAAGCACAACTTCCTAGAACAGTTTTACCTGGGGATATCAGCAATCCTGCTGCTCCTACAGGTGATTTTGGTGGTGTACAGCTAGATGCTCCTGACTTTACACTTGGACAATTACCTCGTGCAAATCCAACAGGCAACCCTCAAGTACAAGTACAAGGGTTTCCAAATGGCAGCCCTAACTGGCACTATATGCTAGATGACACCCAAGGTGGAAATAAATATAGACCTCTACCACGTGGTTTTCAGCCAAAAGTTGTTAATCCCGATGATGGAACACCTCGTCCAACAGGTGCTAGAGTTAATGGTTATCGTGTTCATGGTTGGATTAAGATAGAAGTTGTTCGTGCTAATGGAGTAACTCAAGATATCACTCAAGAAATACTTAACCTTGGTGTTACAGTTCCTTATTCTGCTAATAATACTGGAACTACCCCAGCTACATTTTATTATCCACGTACCAATCCAAGCTTTCCGCCAACAGCGTATCAAACAGGGCCATTAGGATTTGGTGTCGGGCCATTTCCAGATGAAAATTCTATCATTCACTTACAACGTTTTGCTGTTCCTTATAGACAAAACCCTGCTCCAGATATTACAACTAATCCTCCTGCTGATTTAGTTGGCCTAAACCCTGGACTAGACGCTTTAACTAATAATGTTGTATCTGATTATTACTCAAATATGGCAAGAAGAGTTTATAACAACCCTGCAACTTCGGGTTTGAGTATGTTTGGTATAGAAGACAATTTAGATACAACACCAGATCCAATGTTTCCAACTGGAAAATATAGAACTCGTGTTGCTGCAACTGCACAACCTTATTCAGAACCACAACATGATCAAGGTGGCTATTACACAGGTATAAACCCAACAAATGGCACTCAAATATTACCAAGTAACGTTTTACCTGGTCACATAATTGATTTTAATGGTAATGCTAATACTTCAACTACTCGTCAAGGAACAAACCTTTTTGGAGAAAACTTAAACACTCCAAAACGTAGATATAACCGTCCTACTCCAGGATCTTTACCAACTATAAATGATACAGAATCTGTAGCTTTTGTTGATGGAGAAACCACCTGGATACTTAACGATAGTACAAACGCTAGGCATAGACTTATACCTTTCCCAATCAATATTTTTGATTCTCGTGAAGGTACACCTCATGAACCTAATAATTCTGGTAATGGCCCTACTCCTGTACCAGGGTTAACACCGTTTGCAGTTACTAAAGTAGGAACAATGAATTTAATGGAAATAGATATGGGCAATCTAGGAAGATTATTAAAAGGTGATTTTGATGATCTTTTTAGACAAATGGGAAATACCCCTTTTAGAATGGCTACTGGTAGTCCATTAAATGCTGCTGCTTTAAGAGATAATATTGATGTTTTACAAGACAATGGTTGGCTATTTTATGCTTCTGACCGTCGCGGTGATGAACCAGTTTTGACAACAAATTTAAATAAACCTGGTGCTGGTGCCTCTGCTCCTAATATGGCTGATGCAACTCCTACAGAAGGAAGAATTAGCTTAATTGGGGATGGGGAATATCAAAGAGAAAATGTTGTTTGGAGTGATGGCGGTAACACAACAAGTGGAACTAATTCTGCTGTTCCTCGTGCGCTTGGCGGACAAACAGGTTGTACAGGAGATTATTTAACTAACAACCGTGATGAAGGAAAATCTCCTCAAGATGCTAATAATGATTGTGTGATACAAACAGAATCAAATGGGTTTAGTGAATCTGCTGCTTATAGCTCAGCATTCCATAGTGGAGGCGGAACAGTAACTCTTGAAGATCAATATGATAGTGGAAGAACTTATGGAACTGCTGTCAATACTGTCCAAAGACTAGGAAATATGATAGCCCTTACTCAAGTACCAACAAATTCCGTTGGTCAAGTAACTTGGACTAGAAAACCTCCTACAGTTTTTAATGGGACTCGTGGTGATCAAAGAGTAGAGCTATTTCGTAGAGGAGTACGCTTAGTTAATGCTAGCAACTTATTTCCAACAGGGCCAAGAATGGGAACCTGTGGTTTTCCATTAGGAATAAATGTAATTTCAGAAAATCCTGTTTATGTACTTGGTAACTATAATGCTCCTGCTGCTGAAGTAAATGACTTAGATACTTTCCCTGGTATAAATGGGACTCCTCAAAGCCCAACACCTGCAACCCAATATAATGGTGCTAATTTTGATACTTGTGGAAATAATTGCCATGTTCCTGCTGCAATAGTAGCTGATGCAATCTCATTGCTATCTAATCCATCTGTTGGTACAAGCGTACCTAACTGGGGTGGAGCAGGTGGTTATGCAGGTTGGTTAGATGCTCGTACTTTTACTAGCCCATATCAAGCAATTGGTTATCGTCCTGCTAGAAACACTGCTTATCGTTTTGCTTTAGTTAGTGGTTATACTCTAGCTGGTATCCTCAGTTTTGGACAACTGCAACTGGAACAAATGTTAATGATATTCATCAAGGTAATAGTTCTGAGTATTCATCAGGTGCTATGAATAACTTCCCTCGTTTCTTAGAAGATTGGGGACAAAATAGCGGTACTGCTCGGATCCAATCTGCTACTTATGCTGGTTCATTAATCCGAATCTATAAGAGTACTCAAGCTAATGGTGCTTTTAAGCGTGTTAGTTCTGCAAGTGTTGCAAGTAATTTTACCACAGCAGATAATGTGGATTATGTTTATCGTCCACCTAACCGAGATTGGATCTTTGACACTGACTTTAATAATCCTTGTACTCTACCTCCAGGATCTCCATTCCTGCAATTAATAGACTTTAAAGGATTCCAACAAAGCCAAATACAAAGACCTACAAACTAATTAAGGAGATTAGAGGGGCAAGCTCTTTGCCCCTCTCTTACTTTATGTCTGAAAAGAATACTAAGAAACCACAATTTATTAACCCAGAAGATTCCAATCTACCAGAAACATTTTCACAACATCATTGGAAAGTTTTAGGGGCAATCGCATTACTTTTTGTTGTTGCAATTGGTTATAAATTCTTTTCCCAACCTTCAGTTAAGTTAATTTCTCCTACTAACTATCAAACGCTTGATGCAAAAGATTTAGAATTTCGTTGGCAGTGTAACAAATCTGGGATTTCTTATGTTATTGAAGTTTATGACGAAGGCGAACTTGTGATGCGTCAAATTACTGACCAGCAAAATTATAAACCTGATGAGTACCAATTATCATTTCTAAAAAAAGACCGTAAGTATTATTGGGTAATTATTTCTAACCCAGATATAGAACAGTCTTATAACTTTAAGACTGAAACAAGATATTTCCAAATTACTAATCCTATAGAAAATCCAAATTTAATAACGGATCCTCCACAACAGGAACCACAACAGGAACCACAGCAAACACCACAGCAAACACAACCTGAATTAGATTAGGGTTTATTACTTAGCTGCTAAACCTTTTGCCTGCTTTAATATATTAGTAAGCGATTTAGTTGCTTTTTCCAAATCTACCAAAACCCCGCTATCTACGTTTTGTTGTTTTGCTATTTGTCCCATTATTGCTTGTAAAGCCATAGTTGCTTCTTGTGAAGCGGCAAATAAATAAACCGGCAAGTTATCAGACGCAATAGAATAAGTTTTTTCTGGGCTACTAAAAATAGATTTACCTTCTTCAATTACAGTAAATCCTTCTGGAAGAGTTGTTTGTCCCATAAGATCAGCATCAACACTACTAACTACATTTGGAGAGGTTTCATTACTTCCTATTTCACTTAATCCAACACCTTCTGGTAAATCTCCTGTACTAGGTTTTTTCTCTGGCAATTGTCCCATTTCGCCAGTAAGTAAGATAGCTGCTTCTAAATCCTCATCACTAGCATTAAGGAAAAGGTCTCTAAATTGCCCTTCTGTAACAGCTTTTACAGCAGCTTGTAGAGAAATGGCCCATTCAACAACATTATTAGGTCTATTTTTAGGCACTTTTTCTAATGAGTGCATTACTACTGCATTTACTACAGCAGGTAAACTAGGTCGAACTTCATATATAGGCTGAGGCTTTTCAGTAGCATGTTTTATGGCAATTTCACTTAAAGATTTTCCTCTAAAGGGTAAAGTGCCTGTAAGCATTTCATAAAGCATTACACCTAGAGAATAAATATCTGAGCGTTTATCTACAGGGCGGCCCCGGCTTTGTTCAGGGGACATATAAAGAGGTGTGCCAATAACTAAACCATCTCGAGTAAGAGCAGGAGAATCAGCATCTTCAACAAAACCACGTAATTTTGCTAGTCCAAAATCTACTACTTTAACAATTTCTTCATCTCCATCAGTATGTAAAAAAACATTTTCTGGTTTTAAGTCTCGATGGATGATTTTATGTTTATGGGCAATAGCAACAGCAGCACAAATTTGTTGAATTACATTATTTACATCTATTAATGATACATAGCACATCTGTTTTAGCTTTTGGCGCAAACTCATACCATTAAGTAATTCCATCACTACATAAACTAGATTATCAGTAGTAACACCAAAGTCAAAAACAGCAATAGCATTAGGATGACGCACCTGCATTGCTGCATAAGCTTCTCGGCGAAAGCGTTCAACAGCCAAAGCATCATTATTTCGGTCGCTATGTAGGACTTTTACAGCAACAGGAACATTTAATTGAACATGAGTTGCTCTATAAACCGTACCTGTACCACCACGAGCAATTTTAGCTTCAATTAAATATTTATTGTCTATTAGTCGCCCAATAATATCTTGTTGTGCAAGAAGTGTTATTAGTTCTTGACCATCATAGGGACAAAAAGCGTTAGCATCTTCAAATTTTCTATTACAAGCTGAACAACGCTTCATAAACACCTCGGAATTTTTCTAACACCCAAATTATTAATCCACAAAATTAAGTTTTAGAATAAGTTGCAAATTTATTTGCTTTCTAATTATTGTGGTTTTAGATATTGTGTAATCAATCGAAAATCTTCAATCATTTTCCCAGTGCTAGGAAGTAGATCATAGAGAACTTCTAAAGCTTTTAAGGTTTCTTTTCCATCTTCTTCTGAGATTTGGTATTCACGATAACAACCTTCTTCTTGAAACTGGACTAATAAATCCATAGCACCTGAACGCATACGGGAAAAAGTAACAAAAATACCTTCTTCTGAAATCATTGCATAGCGTTGTTCAACAGTACCGGGTTTCCATTCCACTTCATCTGGATTAGTTCTAATCCAATCTAATCTTTTTTCCCTTGTAGCATGTTGTAGAGCTTCAATCATAGCAAGACGCATTTTAAATAATTCCTCAGACAACTTGCCCTCCTAATTTATTAAATTTTTATTAAATACTTTTAAGGAATAAAAGATATTAGCATCTTTAAGATAAGAAATAGAAACATTTTAATTTAATCCCTAATTGTTATCCAAGAAAAAATATGTTAAGTTTATCTGCTTCTTACCTAATATACTTATAACTCATTAGGGAGATAAATATATGGCAATTAAACCCAATGATATCAAAAAGCTTGCAATAGAAAAAAACACTATTCAATTAAACCAACTCATCAATCAATCAGATGAAATAATGCGTATGGTGATGGAAGCAGGCGATATGGATGCTGCCGAAGAAGCAGCCCAAACATCAGCAGAAGCTGCTGCCGCATTAATAGTTCGTAAAAAAGGTGTTAGAGACCTTGCTCAAAGAGTCCGTGATCGAGTCGAGGAAAGCGGCCCGGCTAAAGTAAGCTCAGATAATAACCAAACTGAAGAAAAATAAACTGGTTATTATAGTTTTATAAGTAATTCCCCTGCTCTTCTTCCTGCTGTTTGACCAGCATATTTATCTTTTATCTCTACTAATAATTGTCTTATTTCTTGTGTATTAATTGTTCCTACAACTTCTAGCATAGCTAGTAATTCCATTTCATCTTCACCTAAAAAACGAGACATTAATTTTTTCCAAGGATTAGTAATAGCACGTATTCTTTCTATAAAAGGGTTAACTAGATTTGCAGAAAGCAAATGACGTTTGCTAGCAAGTATTTGCATTGCCTGAAGTTGTAGTTGTTGTATAGATTTAACATTTACAAAACTAATATGTCTACCTAAAGAGATTTCTATTAACATCCTCAATGCTCGTTCAGAATTAAATTTACCAATTAAAGCTATTACCATTTTTAAGTAGGCTATAAGTCTTTCTGTTTCTTCTAACTCACTATCAGAATAAAGTTTTTCATCAAAAATAGATGTAATATAAGGGAGTGCATCATCTATGGCTAGAGCCTCTAAGCTAGTCAAAGAAGCATAACGTAGTTGAATAAAAGGGATTTTAAGTAATTACCTAATAAGCCAATAGCTTGTCTTTGTGCGATTCTTTCTTGGGGTGGAATGCGTCCAATTACTGCTATTAAATTCCTAATCATAGGCCAATTATCATTATTAGCTACTAGTTTTGACAATTGCTGTAAAAGATGAGAGGTAGCTGTTTCTTTATGAGCTTCTATAAGAAGCATCCAAAATCTTTGTTTTTGTCTATCAGTTTCATAAATTAGGTTTTCTAGTAGTTTATCAGGTGCTAATTCATCAAAATGTGCCAGATAAATACGCAGTGCTGGCACTAATGCAGGATCACTTGACATGCTACGCATATGAGGCTCGCTTAACTCTGTTGCTGCCCTAAATTTGCGCAATCCATAACGGACTTTTTCATCAAAACCTTCTAAATAATAAACTTGCTCAACAATATATAAAAGTTGCGCTCCAAAAACTCCTTGCCCAGCATTAAAACTAGTGATGGAAATGTCTATTAAAGCTTCTAAATAAGGTGTTAAATAAAGCTGTTTTGTAGCTAATTCAAAAATTAGTGACTGAAGTTCTGCTATATAGCTATCTTGTTCTTCTACAGAAAGCTTTAATAAAGACATTCTAAGCTTATGAATTTTGGCACTAATTTTTTCTGGTGTTGCTTGGGTTTCTTCTTCTTCTTTTGTTTGAGAGGATTTATCAAAACTATCAACTGTATCTGCTAGGTCAAAAATTACTTCATAAGTAGTTAAATTATTTATATCAACAGCCGTAATATCATTTCTTTTACTACTAAAACTACTTGTAGATGAACTAGTTGTATAGCCTGCTGGAGGCTCTGCTATTTTTCCATAGTTACTTACAGATAATTGAGTAGGATAACTACCAAAGGATGATATCGCCTCACTATTTGGAGTTTCTTCTACTTGTCCATAATTGCTATTTGGAGGTGCAGCAATAGGATAATTACTAGCTGAAACATTAGCTTTAGGATAACTATTAAATGATGACATTGGCGAAGCAGGCAAAGACTGAGCCAATTGCCCATAATTATTAGATGAAGGATAAGCATTTACTGGATTTGTGTTATTAGGATAGCTACTAAATGATGATACTGGTGAATCTGGTAAAGCATTATTGGCTAAAGTAGCTGGTGGTGGATAATAACCCCTATTTGGCTGAGGTTGATTTAGATTTTCTGGTGGGGCATATAAGCCAGTAGTTACATTTTGTTGGCTATTTACTATTTCTTTACTAGAATAAGTTAATTTTTCTTCTATAGAGCCAACTATTGGTTTTACAGAAGTATTTTCTTTACTAGGAACAATGCTTATTTCATTTGTGTCTAAACGACGGAATTGATAACCCCATTCACTAGCTAGTCTTTCTCTAAGTGTTTTTAGTTTTTGACGAAAAGCTTCTTTTTCTTCTTTAGGACAACTACGAACCAACCCTTCAAAATATGGCATATAAAATTTAGAAGGATCAAAACTGTCTAAAGCCCTGCTATGATCTGCTGCCGCTATTAGTTCAATACTTCTTAGATAATACTCATGTACTAAATAACCGTCAGCATTAGACCTAAGTAATGCCCAATTAGTCACTATTTGAGCAACATCTTTAGGAGGAAAATAAATAGGATCTTCAACTCTCAGTGTTAAAGACAAAAACTCTTTTACTGAGGCTAAAGGAACACCTTGTAAATAGCTAATAAAAGCTTTTTGCAAACTGTCTAAATCTATTTCTCTGATTGGATTTTCACTCATAAAGATTTTTCAGCTTTTTTAGGTTAATTATTCTATATCTATTGGGTCATCTCCTCTAAGAATATTTGCTCTTGAAATATCAATTTTTAGTTCTTGAGTAGAACGTTTTTCAAAAGCAAATCTCTTTTGCCCATCAACTTCAATTTCTATATTACATCTCATATTAGGATTTTCTCTAATCCCATCAAACCCTAATAAAATGCAGTTAAACCAGACAGTGTCATAATTTTTACATTTTATACAAATCATGTCTGGATGTGGGGCAGAAGGTTTCTCATCAGCTTTCATGGATAAAATCCCCTAGCATAATAGTTATTAATTTTTTATTAATTTTTTTTTATTTTTTATCAATTATTACACATTAATCAAGTTAAAAAAAACACTAAGTTCAAGAAACTATTGATTTGATGGCTGTAGTAGCAGGCCAAAAGTTACTCTTAGTTTTATTTATTTTATTTTGCTGTAGATCAGTAAAAAAATACTGCTAATTTCAAGCTTTATTGTCTTCGCCTAATAACAAAATTCTGATATTGTTATGCGGCACCTAGAGAAATTTTCTTAGTTTTCTTAGTTTTCTGTTTTACTCTTTTTTAGTAACAAATTAGTAGTAAATTCCTAGCAAGAAATTAAATCAAAACCTACAAATCAAATCAGGAGGGACTATGCAACTTGGATTTATCGGGCTTGGCAAAATGGGGGCCAATATGGTGCAACGCCTACTTAACGATGGACATAACATAGTAGTTTATGACCGCAGTGTAGAAGCAATGAATTCCCTTGCCGAAAAAGGGGCAACAGCAGTAAATTCATTAGCAGAAATGGTAGAAAAACTAGAGCATCCTTGCGCAATATGGATTATGGTGCCATCTGGTGGCCCTGTTACAAATACTATTGCAGAATTAAAACCCTTACTTAGTGCAGGAGATATATTAATTGATGGTGGAAATTCTAATTATAAAGATACACTAAGCCGTGGAGCAGACTTAAAAGAAAGTGGTATCCATTATATGGATGTTGGTACAAGTGGCGGCATTTGGGGCTTAAAATTAGGTTACTGTATGATGATAGGTGCTGAAACGGAAGATTTCCAAAGACTTGAACCAATTTTTAAAACCTTGGCACCAGAAAATGGTTATATGCACGTTGGTGCGCTTGGCGCAGGTCATTATTCTAAAATGATTCATAATGGTATTGAATATGGAATGATGGAAGCCTATGGAGAAGGTTTTGAAATTCTACGTGCTTCTGGCTTTAATTATGATTTAGGTAAATTATCTAATCTTTGGATGAATGGTAGTGTAATTCGTTCTTGGCTTTTAGAACTATGTGGTAATGCTTTTACTCGTGATCCAGATCTTGAACAAATTCGTGGTTATGTAGAAGATAGCGGAGAAGGTCGCTGGACAATTATGGAAGCAATTGATAAAAATGTCCCTGCACCTGCACTAACCTTAGCTTTGATGATTAGATTCCGTTCCCGCCAACAAGATTCATTCTCAGCCAAAGTAATTGCAGCACTACGTAATGAATTTGGTGGTCATGGTGTAAAAAAGAAAGATTAAAGAAAGACTAACGTGTTATGAGTGGCAAACTAGCAGAATACAAAAGTTATGAAAAAACTAGAAAGTTACAACAAGCTGTTGAAAGCCAATTTAGCCTTATTCCAACTCTTCAAAGACTAGATGCAGATCCTAATTTACAAGGTGAAAGCATTACTATTGCGTTTTTAGATTCTGGTTTTTATGCTCATCCTGACTTAATTCAACCTGAAACCCGTATTCTTAAATACATAGATATAACTAATCCTGAAGATGGGGATCGCCAACTCTATAAAGCAGCTAATCAAAGTTGGCACGGAACACAAACTTGTGTATCTGCTACTGGTAATGGCTATCTTTCAGATGGTCATTACCGAGGTATTGCCGCAAAAGCTAAGTTAGTATTAGTAAAAGTTGGGTCTAAAAAAGGTATTGAGCCAGAAAATATTGCTGCTGGTCTAAGATGGGTACTAGAAAATAAAGATAAATATAATATTCGTATTGTTAATATTTCTCTTGGCGGTGATGAAGATATTCCATACCTAGACAGTGAAGTTGATGTAGCAGCAGAAGCAGTAGTTGCAGCAGGTGTTGTTGTTGTTGTTGCCGCGGGTAATTCGGGCTGTACCGATAGACCAAATCTAACTCCCCCAGGTAATTCACCTTCTGTAATTACTGTAGGTGGTTATGATGATAATAACCGTCCTGGAGGCTCTGGACATAAAACCTTATGTGATGAACTTCCAACAATGTATTGTTCAAACTTTGGCTATACGGCTGATGGTAACTTAAAACCTGAACTAATAGCCCCTGCTATTTGGGTTCCTGCACCTATTTTGCCAACAACTAAACAAGCTAAACGTGCTGTAGCTCTATGGGAGCTTTTTCATACGCCCCGACATTTGCTTAATAAACGTGTTCGGGAACTTTGGGAAGTAGCCGACCTTCCTGAAAAACTTCATAGTAGAACCCCTCCAATAATTCTTAAGCATTTGTCAGAAAAAATAGCTGAAGATAAGCTACTTACTCCTTATTATCAACACGTTGATGGAACTTCTTTTGCTGCTCCAATAGTTTCTTCAATTGTTGCTCAAATGCTAGAAGCTAATCCAAAACTTACCCCTGATATGGTAAAACAAATCCTTATATCAACTGCTCATCGTGTACCTTATTTCCCACTTCTAAGACAAGGCTTTGGAATTTTAGATGCTCGCAATGCTGTAGCAGAAGCACGTAAGGAACATGCAGAAATCCACTATAAAGTTATCCCATCCCCCATTATTGAGCATGGAGGTTTAGTTTTTACTTACCATAATGCCCAAGCTAGTTCTATACATCTAGCAGGTGATTTTAATAAATGGAGTACAACCAAAACACCAATGAAAAAATTAAAACCTGGCCTTTGGCGTGTTAGTTTGCCTTGTCCTGAGCCAGGCGTTTACCGCTATAAATACTTAATTGATGGTAAAACTTGGATTGATGACCCTGGCAATGGTAAACGTGAGCCAGACGGGTTTAAGGGCTTTAACTCTATTGTTGTAATTTCTGATTAAATTAATTATTCTTTAAGAGAAATTAACACCTAGCAATTAAGTAATTATGTTAGCATCTATTAAAGCTATAATTAAGCAGTTTCACTTACTAGAAAAAGTATACTCAATAATAGGTATAGCTTTTTTTTCTGTGTTAGCTAGCCTTGCCTATCAACATAAACCACTAAATATAGATATATTAGTTACTTGTTCCTTACAAGCATATGTAAATCTAGAATTTTTTATGCGCACAATCTCCTTTTTAGGAGATAATTTTTTTGTTGCCGTTGCATTAGTACTAACGTTTACAGCCCTACTTCATTTTGTTAAACAAAGCTTAGAAGCAAAACTACTTTTACTAATTACCTCTGTAGGCCAATCAACTAATGCAGTAATTAAGTTATTAATTGCTCGTCCACGCCCAGCAAGTGAAGCTTGCGTCCAAGTTTTAGTTAATGAACAAACCTTAAGTTTTCCTTCAGGTCATGTAATGCACTATGTTTGTTTATATGGTTTTTTATGTTTTGTAATCTACAAAAAAGTCAATAACTTACCATTGAAAATAATTTTGATATTGCTACCCGCCTTTTTAGTTCTATCCATTGGTGCTTCAAGGATTTATCTTGGGGCGCATTGGTTTACAGATGTTACTGCCGGATATTTACTTTCTAGTATACTAT
The DNA here is from genome assembly GCA_016713405.1 of Blastocatellia bacterium. Classification (NCBI taxonomy): domain Bacteria; kingdom Pseudomonadati; phylum Acidobacteriota; class Blastocatellia; species Blastocatellia bacterium. The sequence goes on along the minus strand of JADJPF010000022.1, from coordinate 368,121 downwards.
TAATTTTTACTATTAATTTTTACCATCATATAAAAAAAGCAGGCTAATTATGCCCGCTTAAATACTTACAAGTTAGAAACAAATTAGAGTTTGTTTTATTCTGTTTATTATTCTTTTAAATGATGATAAACCCATTCATTTGGAATTTGTTACCACTCGTTTAAACTTATTAAAATACACTTGTCTAAGTAATAAAAGATCCTTAATATAAACTAGTATTTTTCTATTTTCAGCTAAAACCATTTTAGCTTCACTTTCAACTAATAATCAATTTGGAAATTTTAAGAGGAGAAAAATTATCTATGAAGCGTTTAACGCTTTTAATATTTAGCGTTTTAATGGCATTGGTGTTCTTTGTACCCACAGCAACAATGCAAAAGCAGTCTAAGAATAAATTACAACAAGATTTTACTAATTCTACTCCTGTAGTAGACGCTTTGCCACAAAGTTATATTAATGATAAAAGTAGCCAACATAAATTAATTATTGGCAGTCAAGATCAAGAACTTTATCAACAACTACTTTCTAAAGGTGCTATTACTAAAGAAATTGAGTATGGTTCTTTTAAGTTAGTTATAGTTGATGAAAATTCATTAGGTGGAAAACAAGAGTTAAAAAACTTATCTGTTGCAATACGTGACGATCAAGATTTAATTCCTTTAAATGGTTATATATTAAATACAAAAAACCCTGACGAAACCTATAAATTACTGCCAACAGAACTACGCCAAGATAATAGTTCGACAGCTATTCGTCAAAATGCTAGACCTAATAATTCAGCAATGTATATTGTTCAATTTGTTGGCCCAATACAAGATGAATGGTTAGACAACTTAAAATTATCAGGTGTTGATGTTATTTCTTATATTCCATCAAATGCTTATATTGTTAGAGCTAATCTTTCTTTAGCAGAAACATTGCCACAAATACTAAAACAAAATCAATTTGTGCAATTTGTTGGAGCTTATGAGCCTGCTTTCCGTATTTCACCTGATTTAAGAGCAATCCGCCAGTTACCAACTAATAATTTAGTAGATGTTACTATTCAAGTAGTAGATGGAATTGATGCTCAAGCAACTATTGATGAATTAAAAGCTTTAGCAAATGAAGTAGCTTTTGTTCAACCAGTTCTTAATTATCACAACGTAGCAATTAAAATAGATTCCAGCAAATTAACCCAAATTGCTCATATGGATAATGTATTTGCTGTTGAAGAACGAACTGAAAGAAAGCGTTTAGATGAAGCCCAAGGACAAATTTTAGCTAATAATATTTCTGGTAATGCTCCAAGTGGCCCAGGTTATCTTTCCTGGTTAACCAGCAAAGGTTTTACTAGCAGTCAATTTGGTTCTTTTGCTGTAAACGTAGTTGATGACTCTGCTTCTCTTACTGGTCATCCTGATGTGCCAAACACAAGAATTGTGTTCCAAAACAATCCTACAGCACAACCTGCCGTACAAGGCGGACATGGATTCTTAAATGCACATATTGTTGGTGGTTTAAATACTGGCACAGGCTCAGCTTTTGAAGATGCTAGCGGCTATAATTATGGCCTAGGTATTGCTCCTTATGCTAGATTAGGTGTTACAGCTATTTTTGGTGATGCTGCTGCTACTCCAACAAACTGGGAAAATACTGCCTATGGACAAGGTGCAAGAATCTCTAGCAACTCTTGGGGTTTCATTGGTTCAACTAACCGCCGTTACAACGCTAGTGCGCAAGAATTTGACCGCATTGTTCGAGATGCTCAAACAGGTGTTACTGGACTACAAGAATTAACAGTAGTTTTTGCTGCTGGAAATGATGGTAGTGGAGCTAATACTGTAGGTAGTCCAGCAACAGCTAAAAATATAATTACTGTTGGTGCAGGTGAAAACTTCCGCCAAACTGGTAATGATGGTTGTGGTATAGGTAATACGGGCGCAGATAATCTTAATGATATCATCAGCTTTTCTAGCCGCGGGCCAATTAACTCCAGTGGTGGTGATGGCCGTATTAAACCTGACATTATGGCTCCTGGAACACACATTGAAGCAGGTATTCCACAATCAAACTATGATGGTAGTAGTGTTTGTAATCAATTCTTCCCATCAGGCCAAACACTTTACGGTTGGTCAAGTGGTACATCGCATTCTTGTCCAGCAGTAGCTGGTGGTGCGGCACTGGTTTATCAAGATTTCCTTAATAAAGCTCTTGCTGCTCCAAGCCCAGCTATGGTCAAAGCTTATTTAATGAACTCTACAACTCATATGACAGGTGTTGGAGCTAATGATACATTACCTTCAAATAACCAAGGTATGGGTAGAATGAACTTGGGACGCGCTTTTGATGGTGTATCCCGCATTTTAGTTGACCAAAATCAAGTTTTAGGTACAACAGGCCAAACTGTCCAAGTGACTGGTTCTGTTGCTAACACCAGCCAACCTTTCCGCGTTACTTTAGCTTGGACAGATGCACCCGGGCCAACAACTGGCGCACCTTGGGTAAATAACCTTGACCTAGAAGTAACAATAAATGGTAATACTTATAGAGGCAATGTTTTTTCTGGTGCAAACTCTGTTACAGGTGGCACAGCCGACATTAGAAATAATTCTGAATCAGTATTTATACCTGCTGGCGTTTCTGGTAATTTTACAGTAACCGTTAGAGGCACTAACATTGCTGGTGATGGCGTTCCAGGTAATGCTGACACTACAGACCAAGACTTTGCTTTAGTAGTCTATAATGCTTCAGCAACCCAAAGTAGCCCAACTATAGGAGTTAGCCCAACAACCTTAAGCTTTACTGCTACCGCTGGTGGCGCAAACCCTGCTAACCAAGCTCTTAATATTAGCAATACTGGAACTGGAACATTAAACTGGTCAGTAAGTGATAACGCTGCATGGTTAACACTTAGCCCAACTACTGGCACTGCTCCTTCTGCTACAACTGCTTCTGTAAATATTAGTGGTCTAGCCGCAGGTACTTACAATGGAGTAATTACAGTTACAGCAACTGGTGCTACTAATTCCCCTTTATCTGTTCCTGTAACTTTAACCGTTAACCCTCCTGCTAGTAATCCAACTATAGGAGTTAGCCCAACAACCTCAAGCTTTACTGCTACTGCTGGTGGCGCAACCCCTGCTAATCAAGCTCTTAATATTAGCAATACTGGAACTGGAACATTAAACTGGTCAGTAAGTGATAACGCTGCATGGTTAACACTTAGCCCAACTACTGGCACTGCTCCTTCTGCTACAACTGCTTCTGTAAATATTAGTGGTTTAGCCGCAGGTACTTATAATGGAACAATTACAGTTACAGCAACTGGTGCTACAAATTCTCCTTTATCCGTTCCTGTTACTTTAACCGTTAATGCTGGTGGTGCTACAGAATTACTTACTAATGGTGGATTTGAAACCAGCTTAACACCTTGGGTAGGAAGTGGAAGCGGAGCATTATATATTGCAAATGGAGCTTCACCACACTTAGGAACAGGATATGCTTATTTTGGCAGCGCAAATAGCGTAACAGGCCAAACATATCAACAAATAGCACTCCCAAGTGGTGCAGGTAAAACATTAACTTTCTTCCTTAATGTAACATCTGCTGAAACTACAACTACAACTCAATATGATAGATTGTTTGTTGAAGTTCGTAGTACATCAGGAGCTTTACTTGGCACATTAGGAACATTTAGCAACTTAAACAAAACTGCTTCTTCTACTGCCTATACACAAAGAAGCTTTAGTTTAGCTAGCTTTGCTGGTCAAACCGTCCGCATTCAATTCCGTGTTGCCACTGACAGCAGCCTTATCACAACCTTCCGTGTTGATACTGCTTCCGTCAAGTAACCTTATTTATTCTTAAAAAAGATAAACCCTTAAATAACCAGAAAGTTTTAAGCTTTCTGGTTATTTTATTTTGCTCTACATTAAAAATAAAAGCCCAGCGATAAATCACTGGGCTTTTATCATATACCCTTACAGAGCATCAAAGATTCTTCTTTATTTTCAATAACTTATAAAGTAGATTCATTTATTACTTTAATTGCTTTAACTACTTACTTTGATTGCTATTTTGCTTTGCTACCATAAATAGCAAGCCTGCCAACAAGCCAAATATAACTAAGGCGATAATATTATTTTCTGCTAAATGTTCTCCTAAAATCTTAGGCCCAATAGCAAATGAGTCACTTACTTTTAGTATTGCTAAAGAAGCATAAGCTAACCCAGCAATTGCACCACCAGCAATTAAACCTGAGCTAAATAACACGCCTCGTCCGGTTTCTTCTTCTACCATAGTTTGTTCTCCTTGACCTTCACGACGACGAACTCTTTCTACAAGTGCGCGAACAGCACCACCAACAAAAATTGTTGAAGAAGTAGATATTGGTAAATACATTCCAACTGCTACAGGTAAAGCAGCAACGCCTATCATTTCAAGAGTTAAGGAAATAAAAACACCTATTAAAATAAGTGACCAAGGAAGTCTTTGTGTTAACACTCCATCAACTAAAATTCCCATTAAAGCAGCTTTTGGAGCAGGATATTTAGTAATTTTTCCATCAATCACATAAGCAGGTTTTCCTGCATCATCAACTAATACTTTTAGAGGTTCTGTTGGATTGTTTGCTTGTGTGACTGTAACCAAGCTATAAAGTTTATCGTCTAAACCACGTGCAGGGCCTATTTTTTTAACGCCTGCATCCGTTCCTTCAACAAAAGTCTTGGCTGCAACTTCAGCATTAGGTTTAATTAATTGGCTAGTTTCACCACCTACACCAGGATTAACAAAGAAATGTAGTTCGCCCTTGTCATCAACTAAGTATTTTCCTGCTGCAACTTTGCCACCTTTACCATCTCCATATTCCACAGGTAAACTTAAAGTACGGTAAGTCTTTCCATCTTCGGGCTTTATAGTATCATTCCAAACTTCACCAATTTTTTGCTCTGCTGGAATCTTAAATTCTGGATAATAAACAGGTAACAAGTTTACTGCTGAATTATTAAAGAACGTTAAGGTTAGACCTATTGCTAAAGCTGAAGTTGTAGCACCAACTAATAAGCCTAGTTGTTGATTTCTTGGTGTTGCACCAACTAAAAAGCCTGTTTTTAAGTCTTGAGAGGTTGCACCAGCATTAGCGGCTGCAACACAAACAATTGCGCCAACAGTTAAAGCAACTATTCTTTGTTCTGCACCAGCACGACCTAAAATCAAGAAAATCAATGAAGTAAAAAGCAATGTAGCAATTGTCATACCTGAAATCGGGTTAGATGAAGCACCTATTTGGCCCGTAATACGAGAGCTAACAGTTACAAATAAAAACCCAAATACTAAAATTAATGCAGCAGAAATAATATCTATTTCTAGCTGTGGTAATAGAACTAAAGCTACTAATAAAACGACTATGCCAACTCCAACATAAGCAATAGGCATATCTTTTGCGGTACGTTCTTGACCACCTACGTCTTGAATGCCACGAAAATCATTTACACTAGCTTTTAGTGCATTAACAATTGTTGGAAGTGATTTAAGTAGACTAATAACACCACCTGTTGCAACAGCACCAGCAGCAATATATCTAACATAACGATCTTGAATTTCTCCAGCACTCATATCAGCAATTAATTTAACAGATTCTGGAAAAAGAGGATTTACCCAGCCAGCACCAAAAAATTTTACGGTAGGAATCATTACTAGTGCTGCTAACATACCGCCGCCAACCATATGAGAAGCAACTTTTGGCCCGATAATATAACCAACTCCCAAGAGTTCAGGAGAAATTTCCGCAGAAATACGAGCATTTTGATACCAACCTAATACTTTACTTGGGGCTTCATTCCATAATCTAGCACCGACCATAAGAAGTTTGTAAAAGAAGGCAACACCAAAACCTAAAAACACGGTTTTAGCATCTGTGCCGCCTTTTTCACCTACTACCAGCACTTCAGCACAAGCTGTGCCTTCTGGGTAGGCTAGGTTTCCATGCTCTTTTACAATTAATGAACGTCTAAGCGGTATCATTAGCAAAACACCTAAACACCCGCCTGTTAGAGCAATTAATGAGGTTCGTGTTACATCTAAATCTAGTCCTAATATAAGTAATGCTGGCAAAGTAAATACAACACCCGCTGCAATTGACTCACCAGCCGATCCAGTAGTTTGTACAATATTATTTTCTAAAATTGTTGCTCGACCAAATAAGCGTAAAACCGTAATAGAAAGCACTGCAATTGGTACTGAAGCACTAACAGTTAAACCAACTTTTAATGCTAAATATACAGACGAAGCACCAAATAAAATGCCAAATAATGCTCCTAAAAGCAAAGCTCTAGGGGTCATTTCTGCAATTATTTCTTTGGCACTGATATAAGGCTTAAATGCGACATTACTTGATAGCTCATTTTTATCTGTAGCCATTTTTACTCCATATAAATTTAATTTAAGGATTTTTCTTGGGGTGAAATTAAATAATCTCTGTACTTGGGCAAATGCGTCAAGTGTAAACTAGCGAAAAGAAACTTTTTCTAGCTGATTTTTTACTTTTGTTATTTTAATTTTATAAAAACTTCCTTGTAGGTCGTTTTAGATATACTATGAGGATTGCTAAATACAGCACGCCAACGGTTTAAGCCTAACACACCTTCACTATAAGCAAGATCTTTTATTTGACTTTTATGGCAGTTGATAGCGGCAAGTTTTTTTTCTGCAAAATCGCTAATATCTACTTCTAAATCCCAATTAGCAAAAAGTCCCCAAACTTCATATGCCCAAATTTTTACTGTAGCTAAATCATTGTCTTTATTATTATTTATTAATTCTTCTATTAGCTTAAAAACTAGTCTTGCTGCTAGTTGGTGTGTTGGATGACGATCTAATTCTGGATGAGGCAGATAAATTTCTTTAGGCTTATATTGTTTTATTAATTTTGATAATTGTTTATTTAATTTTTCCTGATTTTCTGATGTATGTAAATCTTCTAGTTCTAAATTATATAACTTACTTATTCCCAACACTTGTGCAGCTTCTCTAACTTCCTGCTGACGAATTTTTGCTATCTCTTCATCACTGCAAACAAATGAGCGTTGGGAACGTCGCCCATCAGTTAAAACTATAGAAATTACCTTTTTACCTTGAGCAATTTCTTTGGCTACCGTCCCTCCCATAGCAATTTCTAAATCATCAGGATGTGGAGAAATCACCAAAATTGCTTCTATTACTTCTAAGGATTTTGTCATAAGCTATAAACTAACAATACATAAAAAAATCGGGTGTTATTTATCCACCCGATTTTTATTTTCTAAAATTTTATCTATTAAAATTACTTAAGCTAGCTTTTGTGCTTCTAGCCATCGTTCTGCTGTAATAGCAGCCATACATCCAAAACCTGCTGCTGTAATAGCTTGGCGAAAATGTTTATCATGAACATCTCCAGCAGCAAAAACACCTTCTATATTAGTCTCAACATTATGCTTAGTAACAATATAACCTTGTTCATCAAGTTCAATTACACCTTTAAGAAAATCTGTACTAGGTTTATGTCCAATAGCAACAAATACCCCACCTATAGGGCGTACAGTTTCTTCACCTGTAACTAAGTTCTTAACACGAACAGCTTCTATAGATTTATCGCCTAAATATTCAGTCAAAGCAGAATTCCAAAGAAAATCTATTTTGGGATTAGTTAAAGCTCGTTGCTGCATTACTTGACTAGCGCGAAGTTTATCACGACGATGAACCATTGTTACTTTAGTAGCAAACTTAGTTAAAAATACTGCTTCCTCTACTGCTGTATCTCCGCCACCAACAACAATTAATTCTTTACCTCTAAAGAAAAACCCATCGCAAGTAGCACAAGCAGAAACTCCGCCAGCAGAAGTTCTTAATTTATATTCCCCAGGAACATTTAGCCATTGAGCAGTAGCACCCATTGCTAAAATTACAGATTTAGCAATATACCATTCTTTACCAAGTAATAAACGAAAGGGGCCTTTATCTTTAAATTCTACTTGGGTAACATTTTCCTTAATAACTTCTGTGCCAAAGCGTTCAGCTTGAGCAAAGAATTTTCCCATCATTTCTTGGCCGTCAATTCCTTCTGGAAAACCTGGGTAGTTTTCTACTTCTGAGGTAAGCATTAATTGACCGCCTGGAAGGTTTATACCTACGGGTTCGCCGGCTGCAACAAGTGGCTTTAAGTTAGCTCGTGCAGCGTAAATAGCTGCTGTTAACCCTGCTGGCCCAGAACCTATAATTATTAATTCTCTTTCTTTTTCCATTACCAATGTCCCCATTTCACCAAACTATATAGAATTGGCTATTGTAGAGCAGTAAGCGATTAAAATCGAGACTACCTAGCAGACACCTTGATAAAAGCATTATTCTTTTTGTTGTGCTGCTTTTTCTCGTTCCTTTGCCAAAAACTTTTCTAAGCGTTCCGATTCACTACCTTCATTTAGGTATTGACTAACACTTTGACGAAAAATAGCGCGAATATCCATTATGGCAAGAAAAATTAATGATAGGGCAAGTACAATACAACTAAGCCAATAGAGGGCAAAAAACCAGGGATGGCCTATAAAGGCTTCTTTATTAGTATAACCAAAGTAAGTCATTGCAAGCACAATAGTTAAAACACCTGTCCCAACCATTCGACGAGTAAAACGCCGCCTGTCAGCATCCAGAACCGTCCCTGCAATGCGTGCGTCTGTATAACGGCGAATTTCATGCCGAGATAATAAAATAGTAACTACTGTTGCTAGAAAAAATAGGATATTTAGTGTCCACATCGCGCAAAAGTATATCCAAAAATTCAGTAGTTGTCATTAAAAAGAGTAGAAAGAATTTTTTAAAATTAATAAGTTATTTCACTAGAGCAATTTTTATAGTTATATTAATTAAAACCTTTACACTCACCTATTTTTCGCTAGCCTATTGCATTCAATCAACTGCTTACTTACAATAAATAGGCGAAATCATATCTAAACTTAATACACTGTAAATTAAATTTACTGATATTTTAATCTTAAGCCCCAGCGGGGCGACAGATACGTAGCGTAGGGTGTAAACCCTACGTATGATAATGTAATATTCTCTTAAGCCCCAGCGGGGCGACAGAGTTGTTTCTTAACATTAAAAGACTATGTCGCCCTTTCAGGGCTTAAAAATGCTTAACTATTATGTCCTAGGGCTTATGCCCTAGACTACAGTTATTTCGCCCCGTTGGGGCTTAAGAGTTAAGAATATAAAATTGCTACATTACTTAGTTTACAATGTACTTAAATATAAATATTAAATTACCTTATTTTAATTACCTGTAAGGTGTTGCTACGTGGAGATACTTAATCAGCTAAATGAGATGCAAAAGCGTGCTGCTTATGCTCCGCTTGGCCCTTGGCTAGTTTTAGCTGGGCCCGGCACAGGTAAAACACGCACTTTAATAGCTAGAATCTCAGCACTTATTGACCATTATCATTTACGTCCTGATAAATTGCTAGCAGTAACTTACACAAATAAAGCTACTGAAGAAATGCGTGAAAGGTTAAAAGCTACTCTTCAAGACCAAGCAATGAGCCTTCAAGTTAGCACTTTTCATGCTTTTTGCATAAGTGTTTTACGTGAATGCCATGAGAAGGTAAAACTAGTTAAGCATTTCACTATTGCAGATGAAGATTGCCAACTAAGAATTGTAGCGCGTATTGCTCCAATGCTTTCTGGTGAACGGCATATGCGCTATTTAATTTCCCGTTTGTCTGGCTCACGTCTTAATCCAAATGAGGGTAAACCTCTTACTGCCTTAGAACAACAACTACAAAAACGCTACGATAACGAACTAAAGAAAAATGCCTTAATAGATTTTGATGACATTCTTTTTCTAACGCAACGTCTATTTTTTGAAAACCCTGCAATATTAAGCCGTTATCGTAAGGCTTTTGATGCTATTTTAGTTGATGAATTTCAAGACACTGACCGAGTACAATATGAAATTTTAAGGCAACTTGTAAGCGACCATCAAAACTTATTTGTAGTTGCTGATGATGACCAGTCAATTTTTTCTTGGCGAGGTGCTAACCCTACTAATATAGATTTGTTTTTGCGTGATTTTGCTAGAGATAATATCATAGTGCTAACAGAAAATTATCGCTCTCGACCAGAAATTATAAGCCAAGCACAACATTTAATATCTCAACACTCTCGCCTTACACAAAAAAATATTAAAGCTACTCAAGCAAATTTGTCTTTGGATTTACCTGCTATTAGATTAGAACATTTTGCTAATGATTTTGATGAAGCAGAATTTATTATTAAAGATATACAAACACAGCTAGAAAAAAATCCTAATCTATCTTTATCTGATTTTGCTGTGCTTTATGCACGTCACTCAGTAGGCGAATTTTTAGAACGTGAATTTATGAAAGCTGACATAGCTTGTCAATTAGTAAAGGGACGCTCTTGCTTTGACCAATTAGAAATTGTTCGCGCAATGAGCTTACTGCGTGTTTTATATAACCCTAAAGACCAGTTTAGTTTAGAAAATTTTGTTTGTAGAGAAGTAGACGAAGTTACTAGTACTAGGCTTAAAGCATTTCAATTAGAAGAACACCTGGCAGACTTTCGTATCTCTCTAGATCGCTTTCGGAAAAGTACCCGCATTCCTGATCAGGAACGTAGACAAATAGATAGAATTATTGGCCTGATCTCTAATTTAATGTCTATAAAAGATATACCCGGAAAACGTTTATCAGACCTGTTTGCAGATATTTTAAGTTCTTTAAGTAATCAAGAAGTTTTAACCTTAACTAAGCTAGTAGATCAATTAACAGACCCTATTACTTATAATAGAATGCGGGATGCAGCACGAGCAGTATATCAGGCAAGGGCTTTTGCTCAAGTAGTTTTAATTGCTGCAAGTAATTCACAGCTTAATTTTCTAGCAATAGAAATGCTTAAACGTTCACTTGGAATAAATGCTTATAGCGCACATAGTTATGAGATTGAAAAAATCAGCCAATCTAAGGCAGACTCAAAAATAGAATTAGTTGCTTTAGGCCCTCTTTTAATTATTTTAGATGGTAAAGAATTAAATTTGCTAACAGACACAATAAAAGCTTGTCAAACAATAATTTATCTTGGAACAGATTATAGTCCTGCTATTCGTGAACAGCTTCGTAATATAAATGCAGTTATAGTTAATCCTGAAGAGTTATCAGCCGTTGAGCGAGGTTTTGAGCCATCAGCAATCTTACTTCTTTTTAAGCTTTGTCAACTTACTAGCTGGATTGGAAATGCTGAGTTTTTACCAGATTATGTAGCACTGGATATTGAAACAACAGATAAAGAAATTGAAAACAATGACATAATTGAAATAGCAGCTATTCGGGTACGTGATGCTAGTCCTGTAGCTAGGTTTCATACGCTGTTAAAACCTAATCGTCCAATAGCAGCAGATGCAGAAAAAGTTCATGGAATTAATGAAAAAGACTTAATCAATGCTCCAGGATTTCAAGATATAGCAGAAAAATTTCTTGCTTTTATTGGACAAGATACTTTAGTTGCGCATAATGGCTATAATTTTGATTTTCCTTGTATTAAAAGAAAATTTAGAGAAGTTAATAAACGGCTAGAAAACCGTACTTTTGACACTCTACCAATGGCTAGCCGACTTTTTCCAGATCGAGGAGCAAGTTTAGATGCTCTTGCAAGTTTATTTTCTATTGATACGGGACAGCGTCATCGCGCCTATGATGATACTTTGTCACTTGTAGATGTATTTGAAGCATTAAAAAAAGAACATGCCTCGCGTCTTCGTCGAACAGCTTGCGAATCCTGCTTAGATCTAGTTGCAGCAGGCTCAATTATTGAACATAATCGCTTGGTAGACTCCCAAGCAATATTAATTAAAGAGGGTCTAATCCGTCTAGCTGCACCCAGTGCAACACTGCTTGAACGACTAATTGAGCAAGGAAATGATGTAACTTTACTTAGAGCTTATATAGAAGAAGCAAAAATAGAGCATCTAAGAGAAGGTGATGGAAATGCAGATAGATTTGGAGCTTTTTTGCATTTTGATGAAATCGTCTCTCGTTTTGATAGTCCAAATCCAACGGTTGGATCGCTTGAAAAATCTATTATTGCATTCCTGGATTTTGCTGCTCTTTACCAACAACAAGACGGCATAACTCGACGAAACGCAGTAAACTTAATGACCATTTACGCATCCAAAGGTCTAGAATTTACCAGAGTCTATTTAGCTGGACTTGAACAAAATATGATTCCTAGCTTTTATGCTATTGGTAGCAAAAGTCCTGATCAATTAACTGAGCAAAGACGACTCCTTTACGTAGCAATAACTCGTGCTAAAGAACAGTTAGTATTTACTACTGCTAATTTACGCAATGGATATGCTCAGGTAGCTTCTGAATTTCTTCTTGAAATGTTTGGAGCTAACACTAGCCAAAGTTAGTTATATTATGCTAATATATTTAAGTATAAAAGATATTTGTATTATATGTATGTTAAAGTCTGAATAAAAATAGTAAGAAAATTTTTTCTCTATTTGTATCTTTTTGATTGCGTCTAAGCTATTTAATAGGTACACTTAGCGTGATAACTCACATCTAAAATGCTTCCAAAAACACTTAATAAATATTTAGATTTTGCTTAAGGCAATTAAAATTTAAGTGTTTAGAAGTTGTTTTTTAACCTAAATTATTAACTCTTTTTATTTTTATAGAATCTGGAAAAAACTTGCTAATATAGGTGAAATTTAGCGTCTGTTTTGGTTATAATTTGCTTTTCCTAAAGTTCGTTTGTTATAGTTTCAGGCAGTTTTATTTATTATAAAAATTAATCTCGCAAAATTTTTACTTAATAAAATATTACAAATTGTTAGCAACCATCCTTGTAATACCAAATAATACCAACCTGAAAAAGGTAACGAGCTAAGAAATAAACCCAAATAAGTAATATTGATGCCCCAAACAATAAAAGATAAAAGTTTTGACTAGACGACTCACTAAGGAGAAAGCTCTATGGAACGTAAGTACCGCCAAAAAGGTTATCAGCAAGATGAAAGTAGTGAACGAAAAGAATCTGCTAAAACAGAGCGTCCAAAACAAGAAGTTGGTTATGGGTCGCGCCCTTCTCCACGTATTGAAACTAGATATATGGAAGTAGTCAGATGTTCAAATTGTTCTACTATTGTGGAATCAGTTGGAAGTATTGCTTTTAATGATCAATGTAAAAAATGTGGTGAAGATCTACATTCTTGTAAAAATTGCCGCTATTTTGACCCTGGTGCGCGTTTTGAATGTCAAAAACCCATTGAAATACGTGTAGCTAAAAAGGCTGAGGGCAATGTATGTTTACAATTTGCTACTAAAGTTTCTGTAGAAAAACAACAGCCTCAAGAACAAAAGAAAGCAACTAAAGAACCTGCTAGTCCGGGTCGTGTAGCTTTTGATGCGTTGTTTAAGAAGTAGCTGGAAAATCTTCTAAACCTCGTTTTAATAGCATCCCCATAGAAGAAAAGAAAAATAAATTAAGATCTGGATAATAACCACTTGTTAAAGTAAATCCAACTCCTGTATAAGCTATAATTAGTAAAATTACTGCTGTGCCAGCAACTTTATTGTTATATTTTCTTACTTTCCAAGCAATGTAAAAAGAAGCTAAATATGCCAGTAAATAAAACATAAAGCCCAGAATCCCTAATTCCGCTAATACAGATAAAAAATTGCTGTGTGGGGTGCTTTGTGCAAGTTCTCCAAGTTTTTCTTTTTCTGGTTGCTCTTTAATTGCCCAACGTTGATTAAAATAGTTTTCATAATTACCTAGTCCAACACCTAGTATAATATTACTGCGAGCAATTTCTAAGGCTCTTTTATAGGTATTAATCCTACTAGAAATATTTGCAGAATCAGCAATTCTTGACTCATAAAATTTTGTAGTACTAAAAATTAGCCAAGCGGGAATTGCAGCTATTATAACTACAATTGCTAAGACAGTTGGTTTTATAAGCGATCGCCAACCCAAGTTTAACCCTCGTCCTAACATTAAGCAAATAACTATCATTAACATTACTGCTCTAAATTGTGGAACTAAGGATGCTAAAAAAGCACTTACAACCGCCCCGCGCCAAAGCCAAGCAAGTTTTTTTGCCATAGAAATTTTTGCTACCGTAGGCCAATATGCTAGGGTTAAAGCTAAAAGCAATGAAATCAACGCATAAGAATTATCTGATAAAAATGGCCCGTTAGGACGTATAACACCATCATAAATAAGTTGACCGCCTGGATAAGCAAATAAGTCTATTCCTGTTATTAATTCATAAACTCCAATAGGTAAAATACAATAGGCAAGTATAATTAATGCAAACAGTATTTTCTTTTCTATTTCTTTGATTGAAAAACTTTGTCGAACAATTATGTATAAAATTGTAGGTAGTAAAAAACCATCAACAGCAATTTTTAATGTAGAAAAAGAAAAACTTCCATGTAACAAACAATCTAGCAGTGTGTAAGTAGCAAAGAGAAGCCAAGAAATTTCCATTAGACCTAGATTAAGTTTTAATTGATCTTGTTTTACCAGCCGAGCAACTGTACCTAAAGCTAGCAACATCACAAAAACACGCGCACAATTAATAAAAGCTTGCTGATCTGGATAACGGATTAAGTAATCTAGCAAGGGTGAAAACGCTATCCAACAACAAAATAAAAATTCTAACTTCTGGCTTAAAAGACTAATTGCTAAACAAGCACAAAGGACTAAAGCTAATTGAGAATTATTTTGGTAGATAAGAAAAGCATTAAGTATAGTTAAGAGTAATGCTAACATTACTAAAACACTTTGACTAGAAAAGTTACTAGGATTAAATTTACTTAATTTTTCAGAAAACAATATATTTAGCATTGCTAGCTTGCTAGAAAAGTTTGGTTGATTCTATACTTTGCCTAAATTTTTAGGAAAACGTTGTTATGCTACTGGACAATAATTTTGTTATCAACCTGCTTCCACCAATAAAAACTTTACAGTTTTACTTACTACCTATTAGTGCTATTTTGGGAATGGTTATAGGAACTTTACTTACAAATACTAGATTTGCTCAAAAATGGCCTTGGACAACATTTTGGGGATTAGTTTTACTAGATTTAGTAGCCTTAAAGTTTATTTATATGGTTTTTGGTGATATTTGGGCAAGACTTAGTTTTTCTTTTTTAATGGGCTTTTTTGCTTTTAGCTTAAAACTTTTACGTTAACAAAATAATTTTTTGGAAGTTGTATGAAAAATTCTTGGTTAAAGTTTTGTTTTTTTATAGTGGTTTTCTTTTCCTCTTTTTCTGTTTTTGCACAATCAACAAGTACAGAAAAGCTTGCTAGTTGGAAGGAAAATGTAACCTTAGCGGGTCAGCAATATCAACTGACTGTCAATGTTTTTCAACAAACTAAAGATAGTGAAATTGTTGATTTATGGTCAGAGTGGTTAATAGATTCTGCTAATGGACAAGAAAAGTTAAACTGTGAACCTAGCTCAATGCTTCAAGTTTCTGAGATTAAAGCCTCTCCTGATGGTCGGTTTTTAGCAATTATCTCGGTAGGAGAGGGACACCCCATTTTAGATATCGTTGATTTAGCAGCACTTATAACTAGACAACAATGCAAAACTATTTGGACAATTAACCCTTACCCAAGTTATATCACTATAGAAAAATGGTCTGGAAATAAATTAATTGTAAGCAGTGGTAATTTACTTACTCATAAAATCGACGAACAATACCCAATAGAGTTTTTTGATTCAGAAAAATTTTCACTCGATCTACAAACTCAAACAATTGAAGGTGTATCAAAAAACGCTAAAAACCCTATTCCCTATTTTATTAATATGCTCTCTGACCCAGAAAATAAACTCCTAGCAGCTAACATTTTGGCACAACTAAAAGCACAATCAGCAATTCCTTATCTTAAAAAGATGTTGGAAAAAGAAACTAATCCTGATGCACAGGATCAATTAAGAAATGCAATTAACCAGTTAAGCCACTAGCAGCAATGATTTCTTCAATTATTCTTTCTGCTGCTTGTCCATCCCAAAATTCTAGTCTTTTTGGCTCATTTATTGGTTGTGAGAGGACATTAAAAGCTTCCTGCTCTATTTTCTTTCGCTTAGTCCCTATTAAATGATTTGTACCTTGTTTAATTGTTATTGGCCGTTCTGTATTTTCTCGCAAAGTTAAACAAGGAATACCTAAAACAGTTGTTTCTTCTTGTATTCCACCTGAATCAGTTAGTACAAGCCTTGAATTACTGTAGAGTTGGAGGAAATCTAAATAACCTAGCGGATCTATAAACTTAATGTTAAAACTGCTAGTCTTTTTATCAAGCTTAAATTGCTTAATTCTTTCACGAGTTCTAGGATGAATTGGAAAAACTAATGGGAGTTTAGAAGAAATTGCTCCTAAAGCTTCTAAAATTCCTTGAAAAATTTTTTTATCATCTACATTTGATGGTCGATGTAAGGTGACAACGCCGTAACTATAAGGCGTTAAGGCCAAATTATTTAGAATTTGTGAATGTTTTGCTTTTGGTAAGTATTTGTACAAAGTATCAATCATTACATTACCAACAAACTTAATTTTTTCTGGTGAAATTCCTTCTTTAAGCAAATTTACATCAGCATCTCGGCTAGGTGTTAAAAGAAGGTCAGCTAAAACATCTGTAACTAGCCGATTAACTTCTTCTGGCATATTTCTATCAAAACTACGTAGTCCAGCTTCTATATGAGCTACTTTAATTCCTAATTTGCTACAAACCAAAGTACAAGCCATAGTGGAATTAACATCGCCGACGACTAAAACCCAGTCTGGCTCTTGGGCTAAGACAACGCTTTCAAATGCTAGCATAATTTTTGCGGTTTGTTCTGCATGTGAGCCAGAACCAACAGCTAAATTAATATCTGGACGGGGAATTTCTAAATCAGCAAAAAAAGCATCTGACATCAGTTCATCATAATGTTGGCCCGTGTGAACCAAAACTGCTGTTACTTTATCCCTACAACGAGCGATTTCATCCATTATAGGAGCAATTTTCATAAAATTAGGACGCGCTCCTACAATACACATTAATTTTAATTTTTTTTCTAACATAAAATTTAAGTTCTCCAAACTTTAAGCCTTTTTAACTATTGGCAAGACAAATTCTAGGCTTAGGGCAAGTAAAACGCCTATTGCAAAAGCAATAGCAAGGTTTATTAAAAGTATTTTAGAAATATTGCTGCCTTGTACTAATTTAGCAGGCTCAATTTCATCGGCTAAAGCACTAGGAAAAGTTTTTAATGGCGACTTGTTGTTAATTTCTATTTCGGCTATTTGTTGGGCTAACAGTTCTTGTTCCAAACGCTTTTCATAAAGTTCTGTAGGACTAGTGCTTGCTTTTTCATTTAATAAAGTTAATTTAGCTTCTAACTCTTTTTTTCTATTTTCATAAACAGTAATTGCCTTTTCAAAAGCCTGGTTGCTTTCTGCAATTAATTGCTCAGATGCAGCTTTAATCAACTCTTGTGCTTGTTCTGCATTTGCAGCTTTTACTGTTAATCTAAGTAAATAAACATATCTAGCTCGCCCTTTGCCAGCCTCTAATTTTTCAGCCTTTATTGCTCGTGTTAGCACTCCAATATTTTTCTTTTTTTCTAAACGTTCATTTACTCTAAGCAAAAATGCTGTTTTATTAGCTAGTTCAACTGCTACATTTGCATCAACCACAGGTTCATTCCAAACTCGCCCTAGTCGAATATCTGCACTCACTTGATAAATAGGCTTTTCTCTATAATAAAGAAAACTACTTACTGCAACTGCCAGCAGCAATAAACCCACAATTAGCCATTTATGTTTCCAAATTGCTCTAATAAAAGGAGCTATATCTAATAAGATATTTTCTTCTGAAGTGTTTGATTGCATGTTTAGAAAACTGCCCAAAAATAGTTAAAAATTTTAACCGTCAAGCTTACAAATTAGTTGAAGCTTTAGCAAGCTATTACGCAGGAATTTAGAGTTGTCTATAAACAACAAAAAGCCGAATGTCGGCTTTTATTGTTAAGATATTTAAGTTAATTAAGTAGTTTTTAATATTTATTGTTTCCTGTTGCTGCCTCATCAACCAACCAAACTAGATTTCCATCTGTTGGACGAATTAGTTGAGAAGGATAAAGGTCTGAATTTGGCGCACCAGATAAAACTTCTTTTAAGGGCTGTTCTTTATTTGCGCCGGCTGCCATAAAAACAACATTTCGAGCATTATTAATAGCTGGAGCCGTTAGAGTCATCCGGTTTGTATTAAATTTCTCTACCCAATTTACTACTACGGTTCTAGTATTTTCTGATAAGGCTTTAGTATGCGGGAAAAGTGAAGCTGTATGACCATCATCACCCATTCCAAGCAAAATTAAATCAAAGCAAGGTTGCTCACCATCGGCAAAAGGCATAACTTGTTTTATGGCAGCTTCATAATCTTTTGCTGCTTGTTCTATATCTTGTCTTTCAGCTTCCATTCTATGAACATTTTCTGCTGGAATAGGCACTTTTTTTATCATTGCCTCGTTTGCCATTTTGTAATTACTTTGGTCATTATCTGGAGCAACCGAACGTTCATCACCCCAAAATAGATAAACTTTATTCCAATCAACTTTATCTTTATAAGCATCACTAGCAAGTAGCGCGTACATACCTTTCGGAGTTGAACCACCTGAAAGCGCGATACTAAAATGCCCCCTTGCAGCAATAGCTTGGTTGGCTATTTCAATAAACATGTCTACTGATTTAGTAAAAATTTCTTCTTGGTTTTTACAAACTTTAATTTCCAGATGCGTCATTGATTTTTCTCCTAAACAAAGCACAACTAGTTTTGTTTTGAATATTAAGCGTAGTGTTAACTTACATTTTGTCGATGATTTGCCCAGCACATTCCAAAGCATTTTCATAGATAACATCATGCCCAAGAATTTCTAATTCATTTAAGATTAATTCTGCCTCTTTTGGCATTTCATAACGAGCAACATTTTTTAACCAACAAATAGTTGGAGTTTCTAACTTAGTTTCAATAGCATTTTGGGCATAATTGCGACTAACTACAATACGTGCTTCTTGCCAACCTGTATTGTCTGTCATGGTAAGAGTTAACTTTAAGTCTTGGTCTACTAATTTTGCTGATGGCATCATCTCTACAGTAATTTCACGCTCACCGCGTAAGAATTTTAAGATAGTTGCTCCAGTTCTTGAGCGTAAAATATCTTCGGTAAGTCCCCAACCTAAACGACTCATAAACCAGCCTACAAGCAACATTGCTTGTGGAGAAGCTAGGTCTTGATCAGCCTTAGCAGCAGGAAATTCAATAGTTATTTTTGATAGGTCGCGTAAATAGGCAAGCAAGTCTGGTACATCAAAAAGTCCTGCTAAATGTGATCTTAATTGTGTTAGACGTGACCAATTAATATCACTAAAAGCAACTTCCTTAAAGCGTTCTCGAACTAATGTTGCTAGTACAGATAAGAAAATAGTTGGGCGATTAGAATAACTAGAATCTAAAATAACTCGATCTGCACAACTTAATAACCCACTAAAAGGTTGGGCATCTACCGGCATCCCACGCCACCAAAGAGTTACAGGAAGGTCAGAAACAAATAGCGGCATTACACTTGCAGCCAAACGTTTTACTGTATCACCCTCAGCATTAATCATAATTTGTTCAGAACAAATTTGCTTGCCTCGGCCTGGAATATAGCTACATACAGCAGAAACACCTGCTTCTAGTTTGTTTGTTATTGCATTAGGTTGTGATGACATTACTATTACACGGCAAGGATGATGACGTGTAATATCAATTATGGTTTCTGTCAAACTTCCTATTTCGTCCTGCTGGTCTTCATAAATCAACAAGTTGCTTACACAAGCACGCATAGTAGCTTTTTTACTAGCAGCGTCTTGTTCTTTTTCTTTCCAAAGCTCTCTAATATCCCGTTCAATTGTACGTTGGTCAAAAGGCTTCATCATATTGTCTGTTGTTATTATTGTATTGCTTGCAGTCATAAACCCCCCTTAAAAAGATGCTGGAAAACATTTACTGCTAGCCCAAAAGCTAGCAGTAAGAGATTTCCAAATAGGTTATTATGGTTTTCGCCAACGGCGATGAGCCGCGCCATGTGAAATAAAGGTGTCTGCTTCGGCTGGCCCCCAACTACCTGCTTCATAATTTGGGAAACTAGCAGGTTCATCCCGCCATACATCTAAAACAGGTGTAAGTAACTCCCAACCTTTTTCCACCATATCACGACGAGCAAACAATGTTGGATCTCCCAACATACAATCTAGCAACAAACGTTCATAGGCTTCTGGAGAATGACGACCAAATTGCTCTCCATATTGAAAGTCCATATTTACTTCTCGAATGTGCATTGCTTGACCAGGCATTTTAGCACCAAATTTTAATGTAATTCCTTCATCTGGCTGAATACGAATTACTAAAGTATTTGGCTCAATACGGTCGGCTTTAGTTTGACGGAAAAGTAAATGAGGGACACGCCTAAATTGAATGGCAACTTCTGAAACCCGTTTAGGCATACGTTTACCAGAGCGAATAAAGAAAGGCACACCAGCCCACCGCCAGTTGTTAACCATCAAACGCACCATAGCATAAGTCTCTGTATTTGACTCTTCGTTGTATGTATGCCCTTTGCTTTTTCATTAAAAGCTTTGATTTCTTCTCGGAAACCTGCTACAGCCTTTCCATTGGAAGTACCAGCACCATATTGACCTCGAACAGCAAAACGAGAAACCTCATCATGCCCAAAAGGATAAACAGCCATCATTACTTTTTGTTTTTCATCCCGAATTGCATTAGCATCTAGTGAAACTGGAGGCTCCATTGCAACTAATGAAAATACTTGAAGCAAATGATTTTGAATCATATCTCTCAATGCACCCGCTGCTTCATAGTAACCAACCCGATCACCTGCACCAACTGCTTCAGCCGCAGTAATTTGAACATGATCTATAAAGTTATGATTCCAAATAGGCTCAAAAATACCATTAGCAAAACGAAATGCTAAAATATTTTGTACTGTTTCTTTACCTAAGTAATGATCTATACGATAGACTTGTTCTTCATTAAATACTATTCCAACATCACCATTAAGGCGAAGTGCTGAAGGTAGGTCATAACCAAAAGGTTTTTCAATAATTATACGAACCCAACTTTCTGGACTAACGGCTTGGTTTAATTTGGCCGCGCCCAGTTGTTTAATAATCGGGGTATAAAGTTCTGGAGGTGTAGAAAGATAAAATACTCGATTTCCTGCTGTGCCATGTTCACGATCCAAATTATTTAGCAACTCTGAAAGTTGTTGATAAGCTTCTGGATTGTTTGGATCGCCCGAAATATAGAAAAGTGTTTGAGAAAAACTTTCCCAAACACTAGGATCACCAATTCCACCTTCACCAAATTCTTTGGTTGTTTCTGTCATTAAATCCCGGAAGGCTTGATGATCCATTTTTGTGCGGGAAAAACCCACCATAGCAAACCCGTTAGAGAGCAAGTGTTGTTGGTAAAGACTATAGAGGGCTGGTGTTAATTTACGTTTATTAAGATCGCCAGAAGCCCCAAAAATTACCACTACACAGGGAGGAGCTTTGCGCTCCATACGCATTTCTTCTCGTAACGGATTTTCTACTTCAGGGTGTATCATTATTCAGCCTTCTTTCTCCATTCAGTGTGCATAAAGCCTGCATCTGGTTTATCTACACGTTCATAAGTATGCGCGCCAAAGAAGTCTCGTTGGCCTTGAGTTAAGTTTTGAGGTAAGTTTTCAGAGCGATAGCTATCATAGTAAGCTAAACTAGATGCCATAGCTAGACAAGGTACGCCTAATGATATTGCTGTAGTAACAGCCTTGCGCCAGCCTGCTTGAGCAGCATTAACAGCATCTCGGAAATCTGCATCTAATAAGAGGTTTGGAAGGTCTGTACGGCGTTGATAAGCTTGTTTAATCTTATCTAAGAATTGAGCGCGTATAATACAACCACCCTTCCAAATACGGCTAATTTCACCTAGGTTAAGATTCCAATTATTGGTATCTGAAGCTAATTTAATTAATGCCATACCTTGAGCATAAGAACAAATCTTAGAAGCATAAAGAGCATCATGAATAGCAGCAATAAAGGCAGCTTTATCACCTTCATAACCATTATTTTCTGGGCCAGCTAAAGCTTTAGAAGCTTCAATACGTTGGGTCTTAAGTCCAGACATCATACGAGCAACCAAAGCAGATTCAATGGTAGGAATAGCAACACCTAAATCAAGAGCTACTTTTGAAGTCCAAAGACCAGTACCTTTTTGACCAGCTTTGTCCATAATTAAATCTACAAGTGGTTTACCTGTTTCTTCATCAACATATTTGAAAATTTCGCCAGTGATTTCAATTAGGAAGGAGCTAAGAACGCCTTTATTCCATTCTGTAAACACGTCTCCAATTTCACTTGCAGACATATTTAAGCAACGGCGCATCATGTCATAAGCTTCAGCAATTAACTGCATATCGCCATATTCAATGCCGTTATGAACCATTTTAACAAAGTGTCCTGAACCTTCTGGGCCAATATAAGTAACACATGGGCCGTCATCGACTTTAGCAGCAATTGCTTCCCAAATTGGTCGTAAGCTTTCATAAGCTTCTGTATCGCCACCTGGCATTAGGGATGGGCCCCATAATGCACCCTCTTCACCGCCTGAAACCCCAGAACCCATAAAATGTAGGCCATCGGCTGCTAGTTCACGAGAGCGTCTTTCTGTATCGTGATACCAGGAATTACCGCCATCAATGATAATATCGCCTTTTTCTAAATAAGGCTTAAGTTGCGCTACAGTCCAATCAACTGCTTCACCAGCTTTTACTAAAAGTACAATTTTACGGGGTTTTTCAATAGCTTTAACAAAATCCTCTATTGATGTGCAACCAATAAATTTTTTACCTTTGGCCCGTGTTTCTAACAAAGTATTTACTTTGTCTGCATTACGATTCCATACTGCGATAGGGTAGCCATTACGCTCAATGTTTAGAGCCAAGTTTTCACCCATAACTGCCAGGCCAATAAGACCAATTTTAGCTTCTGCCATAAATAATCCTCCTAAAGATTTTTACCTAAGAGATTTTAAAGTTATTTAAGAGATTTAGAACTGAGTATAAATTGCTGCTTAAGGTGGCAATCGTATCTAAACTATTTAACTATTACAAGGTCTTTATCCCTACATTTTGAGGATTTTTCCGTACTAGCTTCTTTAGACTAAAGGCTTTAAATGAAATTAGAGAATTAAATTTATTACTTATTACGAGCAGAAAAATTAGCAAAATTCTCTGTTACTGCTTTACGCCGGTTTATCTCTCGCGCTAAGACAAAAAGTAGGTCTGATAGACGGTTTAGATAGGCTATGGTTAAAGGGTTAAGTTCTTCTGCATCACTTAATTCTACAACTCTTCGCTCTGCTCTACGGGCTACAGTTCGGGCTAAATGGGCTAATGCTCCTGCTTCAGAGCCGCCTGGTAAAACAAACTCTTTTAATGGAGGAAGGTTTTCTAAATAAAGGTCTGCCCAAGTTTCTAGCTTTTCAATAGCGATTTGTTCTATACGAGGAACGTTTATTGAAAGTGGGCTAGCTAGGTCTGAACCAACTATAAATAAATCATTTTGAATTATAGCTAAAACCCCATCTAATTCTTCATCATCTATTTTAACCCTAACAAGTCCTAGCAGTGAATTTAACTCATCCACATCACCATAAGCATCAACTCTAATGTTAGCCTTACTAACACGACTTCCATCAACTAGACCTGTTTTTCCTTGATCCCCAGTTCGGGTATATACTCTAGTAATACGCATAGACAAATTTTCCTAGTTTTGTATATAGATACGGATATGAGTTAGCGAATTTTCGCAAGCTGCCAAAACAGTAACCGTTTCTTTAGTTGTAGGGTGAAAGCTAATAGTACCTAAGTCTTTTAAGTGTTCTGAAGCAAAGATAGACCAACCTTTTTCTATAAATTTTTCTTTGTAGAAAGTTAACACATGTTGCCAGTTATCTTGTGTTGTCATTTCTATAATTTCTATTCCTTTTGGAGCAGTTTCTGCTGGCAGCAAATTCGCGTTGGGGTAAGTTGGTATATCTAGTTGTCGTTTTTGGGTTTTACTAGTAGTTTTTGTAGTAGTTTTTGTTTGATTTTGTTTTTCCATCATTAAATTTTTATTTTATAGAATTTAGCTTTAAAATTACTGCAAACCATATAAGAAACTTTGTTAAAAGTCAATTGATCCTAAAAAAAGGATCGTTTTTTTCCTAAAAGAAAGAAATTTTACTTAGCTAAATACAAGTTTTAATGTACTTTCTGAAGATTAGGTAATATTTTGGGAAAAAATTATTGACAATAGAGAACTATACTAATAAAATTTAACGAAATTTTAATAAAATTTTAATCAATCTCTCCAAAGCTCGAAATTTCACGCAAAAAACCTTAAAAATAAAAAGAAAAATACCATGAATGCTACTTCTACTTTAGAAAAATTTATCGTTATTTGTGCCTGGTGTGATGAAGTGCTAAATAATGAAAACCTAAAAGATGTTGAACGTGGCACTTTATGTCAAAGTCACACAATTTGCAAAAGTTGTCTAGATAAAGTACGTCAGGAAATTAAATCCATACAAATTCCTGTAGTACAACAAAAAAAACTATTAATCAGTCCCCTTTAAGTTATTCTCACAAAGTTTGGTTAATTTCGCTTTATTGGTACTTTAATATCCCTAAATTCAACAACATAAATTGTTGTAACTTTATTAGTCTTTTCAAATAAGCTAGTATTATCCACAGCATATTTTTACCATTCAATATAGCTAAAGCTTAACTAAAGCTTGGCATAACAGCTTTTTAGTTGTTATTATTTCCTCATATCCAGCAAAGAAATCCATAAAAATTAATAATTTTTTGGAGAATTTAATGTTTACCAACAAGATAGAAAAGTTAATAGAGTTTTATAAGAGTGTCCGTGCTAAAACAATGTATATAGTTGAACCACTAGAAATAGAGGACTATGTTATTCAAACTGCGCCGTTTATGAGTCCCCCACGTTGGCATATTGGACACACTAGTTGGTTTTTTGAAATGCTTCTAAAAGAATATAAAGCTAATTATCAAGTTTATTCAGAGGATTATCTTTTTTTCTTTAATTCCTACTATGACAAATTTGGCATACGCATTGAGCGTGCTAAACGTGGGACTAAATCACGGCCAACAGTTAAAGAAACTATTTGCTATCGCACTCATATAGATGAACTAATGATTAGTTTTTTAAGCAGTTTAAGCACAGATCCTAAACTCAACGAGATTTTGCCGCTTGTACGATTAGGGCTAGAACATGAAATGCAGCATCAAGAGTTACTTGTTTATGATATAAAACATTTGCTTTGTGATATTTACAAAGTGCCAGGTGAAATTCCTATACCTCCTAACGGTAAAAAAATAACAGGTATGGCAGAAATTGAAGGCGGATTATTTTGGCTAGGAAATAAAGATAGCGAATTTACTTTTGATAATGAAAAACCTGCTCATCAAGTCTATTTACAAGACTTTGCAATTGATAAAACAATGGTCAATAATGAGCAGTTTTTAGAATTTATTCTAGCTGGTGGCTATCAAGATCCTAGTTGGTGGTATGCTGAAGGCTGGAACATACTTAAGCAAGAAAACTGGCAAGCCCCGCTTTATTGGGAATTTATTGATGGTGAATGGTATATTCGAGATTTTCACGCGCTACATAAAGTTAGCAAAAAACTAGATTATCCTGTTTCACATATAAGTTTTCATGAGGCTGCCGCTTTTGCTAAATGGACAGGAAAACGACTCCCTACAGAAGCAGAATGGGAAAAAGCAGCATGTTTTGAGCCAGAAAAAAAAGAAAAACTTTTATTTCCCTGGGGACATACATTAGCAGATAGCTCTAAAGCAAATTTATTTGAAAATAATTATTGGGATGTTACACCTATAGGTGCTTTTAGCGATGGTGTAAGTCCTTATGGATGCTATCAAATGATAGGAGATCTATGGGAATGGACAAGCTCAGACTATGTGCCTTATCCAGGGTTTAAGCCCTATTTTAATGAATATAC
The DNA here is from genome assembly GCA_016713405.1 of Blastocatellia bacterium. Classification (NCBI taxonomy): domain Bacteria; kingdom Pseudomonadati; phylum Acidobacteriota; class Blastocatellia; species Blastocatellia bacterium. Next base: position 341,946 of record JADJPF010000022.1, on the reverse strand, counting down.
TGACAAATGGTTTGTTAGCCAAAAAGTTTTGCGGGGTGCTTCTTATGCTACACCTCAAATCCATGCACGTACAACTTACCGAAATTATTTTTATCCTCAAGAACGCTGGTTTTTATCTGGATTTCGTTGTGCTAAAACTTTGTAAAGGTTAGTTTATTGAATTACCGCATTTGTTATTTACCAATTTAATTTAAGGATAGCAAAACTTTATGCCTAAAATTTATGTTATGAGACGTGCTTCAGGTAAGTTTTTTACTGTCTTAGACACTAAACGTTTAGCTGTTTGGTCTGGCAAAGAAACCTTAGCTATTTCACGTAGCTTTAATCGAGAACTAGACCTTTACCAAGCTGTTATGGTGACAGATAAACTAGTAGAAACCATTAAGCAGACCTTTAGCACTCAAGGAATTTGCTCTGTTTGGTTAGTTGAACCTCAAAGCGCGACTGCTAAACTAACTGAAGGCCGTTTAATAGATTGGTCAGAAATAGAAAAATTAAGAATTGAGCCAGATGATGAAGCAGTAAAAGTAGAAACTCCTAAAGTAAAAGCAAATATTCAGGAATTTCAATTTAATTAATTTTTAACTTAAGTAAATTTAATTATGATAAAACAAACTCTTAAACTTATAGGTAGATTTATAGCAGTATTATTTTCTGGAACTGTAGTTAGTTTAACTGCATCTGGACTTTTAGATATACACTACTTTTTTATTCGTCTAAGAAATACTTCTGGGCTACCTAGCCTTCAACAATGGCTTGTAGCAGGTTTAGTTATTGGTTTAATAATTGGCATTGTTAAGAGTTTACGAATCTTAAAACGTTCTAAACAAGCTAAAGATATAAAAGTAATTGTTTTACTTACTCTAAGACTTTTAATTACTGCTTCTTTAGTGACTGGCGTTTTTTAGCTACTTGGAATTACTATATATTTGATTATTTTCGATTAAAAGATGCTGGGCCAGTGGCTTTAACTGTGGGGTTGATTTTAGCTTTGTGGGATTTATCTAAGACTATGACAAATAATGTAGTTACAGAAAAAAGCTAGCAAAAAATAAAGAGCAACAGAAAAGTTTTAGTCTTTTCCTTGCCCTTTATTTTTTATTTTAATTTAGATTAAGTATTTTAGTTAATGGTATCGTCACCAGCAGCGGCAGCAGCAGCATCGGCTTGCTGTGGAACTACGCCAACTCTAATCTTACGCTCCATTACTGGGGTAGAATCAAGCAATGTTTGTACTGTATAATCACCAACTTCATCAAACTGTAATGTAATAAAGAAGTTAACATTATTAGCAAAGCCTTCTTCTGGGATTTGGAATTGAGTCACAGGTGAAGCGGCTAATAATTTTTTCTTTGGGGTAAGTACGCGAACTTCGCTAGAATAGTCACCTTTACCACGCCATTGAGTAATTATTGCCATTTTTGGTAGTCCAACTGGAAGTTGTTGGACATAAATATCTTGGAAAATGCCCATTAAACTAAATTTATTACCTACTTCTAAACGAACATCATCACAAAAAATTTGATAAACAATTTCTGCTGAATCTGACATCTGTTATTAAACCCTTTCAATTAATTTGCAAGAAGCAAAACATAAATTAAGCATTGAGAAAAGAAAAAAGTCAATTTACCTATCCTAATTTAGTCAAATAAATTTCCCTTAAACTTAAGGCCCCAACCACTAAACTATCGCTATCAATTACAGCAAGATGCTCTAATGTGTTGTTATTTAACAAGTTAATAGCTTCTTGGATAGATAAATCCTGAGTAACAAAATACTCTTGGCTAACAACTCTCATTAGCTTTGAAACAACTGTATTTGTTTGCTCTAGTTCTGTCAACTTCTCTATATCCGTCATAAATAAAACTCCGTGTAAGCGTTCGTCTTGAACAACTAAAAATGTTTTGGCTGGAGTTTTTTCATAAATTGCCATAACTTCTTTAATTGTCACATTTGGCCTAATAGCAGTAAATTTCTTTGTCATTACTTCTTTAACAGGCTTTTGTTTTATTTTGCTTTGTCTAGTTTTTTTACCAGGAGTAGTTATTAGATCTGGTGGCAATTGGTTTAGTAACCTAACTATTAAAAAGCCTCCCAACAAAGCCCAAAAACCTATAATTGTATTATAACCCCCCAAAAGATTTACTATTCCTAAAGCCACTAACGCAACAGAAAAAACAAACCCAAAAACAATTGTTAGACGTGTAGCCTTTTCATAAGATTTGTCAAAATACCAAAGTATTGCCCGTAGCACCCTTCCCCCATCCATTGGAAAGGCCGGAAGCAAATTAAAACAGGCTAGTAGAAAATTAACTTGGCTAAGATGTAAAAAAGCTTGATCTAAAGCTTTATAAGGTGTTTTAAGCAAAATTAAAGTAAGTAAATAAAAAAGTCCCGACAATAAAAAGCTTGCTACAGGGCCGGCAATAGCAATTTTTAGCTCTGCTAAAGCTGTTTTTGGCTCAGACTCTAAATAGGCTAGCCCTCCAAAAATATGTAAAGTAATTCCTTTTATTTTAATTCCTTCTTTTTGAGCAATTAAAGAATGCCCTAACTCGTGGATTAGCACAGAAATAAATACAAGTAGTGAAGTAATTACGCCTAACATCCAGCTTGACAATTTTGTCACCTGTGGCGCGTTGTTAGGTAAATAAACAACAGCAATTGTCCAGCTATAAACAAAGAAAATAATAAACCAACTATAATCCAGCGTGACAGGAATGCCCAAAATGCGAAAAATAGATAGCTTTTTTGAAAACCAGTTTGCCCAATTCATAAATTAAACTTTTTATAACTAAAAATTGCATCAAAATTGCATCACTAACTTTAGCGACTTCTACCATTTCCTTTATGTCATGAACTCTTACGATATGCGCCCCCTGTAAAATAGCTGTTGTTACAGTTGCAGCAGTACCCATTAATCTTTCTGTAGCTAAATTACCAAGAATTTTACCTATAAATGATTTTCTAGAAGTCCCTATAAGTATTGGTAAGTCAAATTCTGCTAACTTAAATTGCTCAGCTAAAATTCTTAGATTATCAGACATAGTTTTACCAAAACCAATCCCAGGGTCTAAAATAATTTGTTCTTTATTTATTCCATTTTTAATAGCTTGTTCAACAGCTAAATTTAAGTCTTGGAAGATTTCTTTCCAAATATCGTTGCTAGCAGGAATTTGCTGCATATTTTTTGGATTGCCTCGCATGTGCATTAAACAAATAGCAGCACCTGTTTTAGCAACAACTTTTGCAAGTTCTGGATCAAATCTTAACGCGCTAATATCATTAACAATTTCTGCCCCTGCTGTTAGTGCTTCTTTAGCTACTTGAGCTTTATAAGTGTCAATGGAAATAGGGATTTTTAATTTACCTTTTAGAGCTTCAATAACTGGAATTACTCGGTTAAGCTCTGTTTGTAAATCTACATTTTCAGCCCCAGGACGTGAAGATTCGCCGCCAATGTCTAAAATATCTGCACCATCTTTTTCAATCTCCAATGCTCGATTTATAGCTGTTTCTAGCGAAAAAAACTTTCCTCCATCAGAAAAAGAATCTGGTGTTACATTTAACACACCCATTACTAGAGTACGTTCACCTAAATTAAGTATTTGATCAGGTAAAGCTAATTGGTATTTTTTACGTAGTGGAAACATTTTTATTAATTTCCTATGCCCAGACCTAAAGTTCTGCGCTATTAGGCAAAGTTAAACAACTTTACCATCATGAGCAGTAAATTTAACTAAGACTAAATAAATATTTGTAACTATTCCTAGAGTAATATAAAAATAGTGATTTGCCATAACTTGACTGCCCATAATCCAATAAACAAATCCTCCATAAAGTACAATCAAAACAAGTTGCAAATACCAAAACAAAGGTAAATGATAAATTGCATAACCTAACGCAAAAACAGCCATTGCCCAATGAAGCCCAAAATCTGCTTGCTTAAAAAGCTCTATTACAAAACTTAAGTAATAGATCATAGATAAACCGCGTAGAAATCTTTGAGTATCATAATAATTTGTCCAATAAAAAGGAAAACAAATTCCCAAAATAAAAGCTAGCAAACTTATTGGAGCAAGTATAGTTACATCCAACCCTCTTACAATTAATGGATACCAAACTATCATTAAAAAAGGTGTAGCTAAATCACGTAATATTTTGCTTTTTCTACCTTGTTTTAGCACCATAACATCTAAAAGTATGTAGCCATAGTAAGCAATAAAAGGCAAAGTCAACCAAAGAAACAAGTTTGGCTGAAAAAGCAAAATAACAGTCGCCATTATAAAATAAACGCCTATTGGGACTACTTCATAAATACGTAAGTAAGAAGCAGGACGAGCAAAATGTTTATTTAAGGATTCTTGGGCTTTAAGGCCTGGGACTAGGCGTTGGTCTACAGTTTTTCGCCAAGTTTCGGTTATTTCATCATAAAAGGCTGTGTCATCTTGTCTAGTTTCACATTCTTTTGAATCTAAAAGTATTGGTTCATGAAATTTTACAGTAATTTTTCGTAACCTAGGAAAAAGACGTGTTACGGGCCAAGCCTCATAAGCACCAGTAATTGTAATAGGTACAAGTGGGCATTTATTAAAAATAGCCATCCTTGCAGCACCGCTTTTTAGTTTTTCCATATAACCCCGCTGTGAGCGTTGACCTTCTGGAAAAAGGGCTATTAAATCACCTTTTGCTAAAACTTTCATTGCCTGCTCAAAAGCATTAGAGTCTTTTTTGCTTAAGTTTACAGGAATGGCACCAAAAGTTTTTACAATAAATCCTAATAGCGGTATCTTAAATATTTTATCCCAAGCTAAAAATCTTACAGGTCTTTGTGAGACTACATAAATTAATATTGGGTCTAAATAACTAGGATGATTACCAGCTAAAACGGCAGCACCCGTTTTTGGAATATTCTCTATTCCATAATATTCTACAGTGAAAAAAAGACGGAAAAACATTTGAAACAAAATCTTAAGTATTTTGATCATATTGTTAAACCTATTATTTATAATTAGTTAGCATTTATTGTAATTCAGGATCAACCCAAACAGCACCATCAGTAAAAAACTCTCGTTTCCAAATAGGTACAATTTGCTTAAGTCGATCAATTAAGAAGTGACAAGCTTCAAAAGCAGGTTTGCGATGTGCAGAAGTTACAACAATAGCAACGCTAGTTTGACTAATAGAAACCCGTCCTAGACGATGAACTAAAACTATTTTATCAATGGGCCAACGATTATGGGCTTCTTTAGCAATTTCTTGCATCTTTTTAATTGCCATCGGTTGGTAAGCTTCATATTCCAAAAATAAAACTTGGCGACCTTTATTATTATCTCTAGTAACTCCATCAAAAGTAACAATTGCTCCATCTGCTGGTTTAATTATTCTTAAAGCTAGCTGTCGAGAGTCTATTTCTTCTTGTGTTAGCTCACAAATATCTGTGTTTTCATCATCTTCTGCACCACCTGAAACCGGAGGAAAAATTGCTAATTTATCACCATTAACTAGCACTTGTTTTTTGTCAGCATAATCTTCATTTACTGCAAAAAGAAGCCTTTCGCCAAATTTTGCTATTTCAGGATATTTACTTTTTAGATCAATAAAAACATCATTAATTGTGCTATTTATTGATATATTTATTGACATTTCGCTTGTGTTAAATATTTCCCGACAAGCACCAAAAAACAGTAGATTTATTGTAATAGTTTTTGCCATAAAAGATTGCCAAGTAAAAATTTATAAATACTAGGAAAATGCTTATGTTATGATTGCATAACATAAATGTTAAAGTTTCTTTTTTTGAGTAGTTTATATTTCCATAAAAAGCAGGTAGAATACAAGCTCATCTCTAAATCTCACAAGGAAAATTAAATATGCCAATGAATTTTTATATACTAGACGTGTTTGCACCTAAAATCTTTGCTGGCAATCAATTAGCTGTTTTTCCTGATGCCGCTGATATTCCTCGAAACCGATTTTCCCAACTAGCTAGAGAGATGAATTATTCCGAAACTACCTTTGTACTTCCGGCTAAATCTCCTGAAGTTGCTGCATCTGTAAGAATTTTTACACCTAATGCAGAGCTTCCTTTTGCTGGTCATCCTACATTAGGAACAGCTTTTCTTTTGGCTGCAACCGGTGCAGCTAAATTAGACAAAGATCAAAGCCTAGTCTTAGAGTTAAAAGCTGGTCTAGTACGAGTTACAATAGACTTAAAAGACTCAAACCGCGGTCGTGCAGTAATGGAACAACCTGTTCCACAATCACGAGGCACAGTTTCAGACCTTTCAACCATTGCTGCTAGTCTTTGTTTAACTAGCGATGATATAGCCCCTTATCCACCAGAAATCCTTGCTAATGCAGTCTCATTTTTTATCGTCCCCTAAAATCAATGCGTGCCTTAGAACGCGCTCGTCCTAATGGTGCATTGCTAGAATCTTTACTAGCAAAATTACACGTAGAAGGACTAATTTGCTTTTCTACCGAAACCGTCGAAGCAGGTTCACAAGTTCAAGTTCGAGCCTTCTTTCCTGGTTTAGGAGTAAACGAAGACCCTGCAACAGGTTCGGCTCAAGGCCCACTGACAGCTTATCTTTTTAAGAACAACATGCTAAAACGTGGCTCTAAATATCGAGTTGCTGCCGAGCAAGGCTATCAAATTGGCCGTCCTAGCAAACTTACTACTACTTTTGAAGTTAATGATGGTGCTATTTCTGCCATAAAAGTTGGTGGCGATGTAATTCTTATGGCAAAAGGCGAATTTTTAATTTAATCCAAAATTAACTGTCACCTGATTTATAGCCTAAATATGTTAATTTTTAGCACTTAACACCAGACGCTTTTTTAACTGTCACACTAATACTAGTTTTTATAATTTAGGAAAAATATCTAGCTTAATTTCTTTACGAATTTCTGTAAATCTTGGTAAATCTTCTATATTTCGTTGGTAAGCAATTCCTTCTTGAATTAAATCATAGGTTTTAATAATCTTCGCGCCTGGAATTATTTCTCCTTTTTCATTTCTATCACGACCTAGTAAATAAACTGTGTCAGAAATAATTAAGGCTGAAGTTATGTCATGAGTAATTATAATAAAAGTATTTAAGGTATGTTGATTAGCAATATCTGTAATTAGTTTTATAGCACTGCTAATGCTAACTGGATCTAGGCCAGAAAAAGGTTCATCTAAAATAATAAAGTATTTATTTGTAATAAGTTGTTGAAGAATTGCAACTCTTTGGCGTTGTCCGCCTGAAAGCTGAACGGGCCAGGACAAGCTTTGATCAAAAAGTCCAAATTGGTCTAAATATTGCATAGCACGTTCACGAGCCGTTTTTGCATCTAGTTTTGCAACTCTAATTGCTGGCTGAATTAAATTTTCTAAAACACACAGGTCATCAAAAAGGGGATATTTTTGGAAGACCACGCCTACATCCCCAATTCTTATATCTCTCATAATATTGGGTTTATCTTCTGTAATTAAAACCCGTCCGCTAGTTGGACGATCTAAGCCTGCAACAATGCGAAGTATTGTAGTTTTACCAATTCCAGAAGGGCCTAAAATGCTAACAATTTGAGGCTTACTTTCAATGTTTTTTATTGACATAGAAAGGTTTTTTAGAACAGGAAATTTTGCACCTGTATTTAAGGTAAATTCTTGAGAAACATTATCTAAAACAAGTAGCGGCTCTAAAATCCCTATTTTATCTAGTGGCCCGGTGATAACCTTTTCGCGTTCTACCATTTATTTTTTATCCTCGTTCAGCAATTACGCTATATGGGAATAAATAGCGTTTAAGTAAAGAAAAAACTCCATCTTCAGCTAAAGCAATAACAGCAATGATAATCAATAATCCATAAACTTCAGGTAAGTTATTTGTTGAATAATAAGCATAAAGTTGTGTTCCAATGCCTTTTTCATTACGGCTATAGGTTTCTATAGAAGTAATCATAATCCAGCCTATAGCAGCATTTTGAGCAACCATATCAATCATTTGCGGTAAAGTTGGACGCACCACAACATTATAAAAAATTTGCCAATCGTTGTAGCCTAAAACTTTAGCTAACTCATATTTCATTCTAGGAATTGCATTTACAGCATCCGTCATACTTGTAACTAGAAAAAATGTCATACCTGTAGTTAACATTGCAACTTTTGTAGGCCAACCAATAGTAAAAAGAGAAAAGAAAATCAAAGTAAAGCCTATAAATGGTATATAACGTAATAACTTAACAACTTTATTAAATGGCTGAAATACTGGAATAACGCTTGAGTAAGAAATAATTAGGGAAATTATAGTAGAGTAGGTTAAACCAACAACATTTAGCTTTATAGTTGCCCAAACATGGCTTAGAAGTTGCTGCCTTGACCACATTTTATAAAGTGCAGCACCTACTTCATTAGGGGAAGGAAAAGGACGGACTAGGTTATAAAGCCAATTATCTAAAAGATCAGCAGAACTTATGGTTGCAGTCATGTTATTACGTAGCGCGACGCTTAAAAGCCAAAGTCCAAGAAAAAATAGTCCCCAAATTAGAATTAAATTAGAGCGTACTAGCTTACTAACTTGACCATAGACACGAAAAGCTTCTTTAATTGGACTAGCCTTGTCATTGGATTCTTTTATTTGAACATTTGCAATATCTTCCATAAATCAACCTTCTCTTAAACAAAATAGGCCACAGATTTTTCTTCTGTTGGCCTATTTAAGAATAAATATTTGTTGCCAACTAAATTACTTTAAGACAATTTCCACACGACGATTAGCAGCACGTTCTTTTTCATCCCGGTTTTGATTGCTTGGTAAAGGTTTAGTTGGCCCAAAACCGTCAATTGTTTGCAATCGATTATCATTTATATTTACACCACTAGGGTCAGATTTCTTTAACCATTGCCAAACCGACTGCGCACGCTCTTTAGAAAGCCTCATATTAGTAGCATCATCGCCTAAATTATCGGTATGACCATAAAGTATTACTTTTGTATCACTTGCACGAATTAATAGACTACGTATTTCCTCTAGCACCTTGGTTTCTGATGAAGTTACAGTAGCAGAACCTGAAGGAAAAGTAATCTGGTAATTTGCTCTAACAACAGTTCCTGTATTTTGCCCACCTTCAAACTTAGCTTGATAAACAGGTGTCGCGCTTTGTTCATCAGAAATATCTTTAATAAAACTTAAATCTACAACATCTTTAACAGCAGCATAGCTTTCAAGTCTATTAGGTAGAATCTTTTGCAGCCGTTTTGCATGATCTGTATAAGTAATACCAAAAATGCTTTGCTCTATTGGCAAATTATTAGCAAGTCCAAATAAATGTTTAACTTCTGCCAAATTATTAACCCGTGAACCGCCTAAAAATACGTCATCTTCGGTTTTACCCTTAAAATAATCATACCAAAATGTAGGCCCTGCGCCTTCAACATTAAAAGTTAAAGCATTAAGAGGAGCAATTCTATTTTTTAGATAATTATCATCGGTTTTAATTTTTTCATTAGACCTAGCAATACAGCGCAATAAGGTTTTTACATAATCACGATGCTGATTTAACCAATCTTCATTACCAAATAAAATATTTGGCATCATATAGCTATATTCTTTGGTAGAGACAATTTTTTGTAGTTTTTCTTGTTTGCCTTTATAAGTTACTTTTGACCGCTCTTTAGCTGCTGTAACATCGCCTGGTGTCCAAGTAGCAACTGCGTCTATAGAAAAATCTTCTTTTTTATTAGTAGCAAGATTAGTTAAGCTAACTTTTGAATTTTTAACAAATTTTTGTGCTGCTTCAATATGGTCTACCGCATTAACAAAATTAATAGCTTGAGGATCATAAACTTCTTCATTAGGATTAACAGGGATTTGATTATCACTTGCCCAATTTACCGTTACATTCCAATCACAATAAGGAACTGCCGTGACAATCACAGAACCACGAGCAAGTTGTGGGTCTTTTTTCCAAGATTCTGGCCCCATTAAACAATCTTCACCAAATGAATAGCCACCACTCCAAATAACTTTTGCTTTGTTGCCACGAAGTAATTTATTAGCTCCAGCAATATCAACGGCTGATTGGTCGCCTGTTGTGGTGACTAGCTGCATTTGACCTGCTGCTAGGGCTTTAACTTGTTCTGCTGTATCATTTTGTACTACTAATTGTGTATTAGTAATACCAGCTTGGCATAAACAACTATCTTTATGGTCGCCTGATTTGCCTGGGCCGCCTACAGCATCAATTAAACCGCTAACGGTTTGCCAAGTCCAAATTCCTATAACTACTTCTGGATTATCTGTAGTCTTTTCAGGGGCTTTAACTTCTGAACCTGGAATATCTTTATAATCACCTAGATTAGCGCGTTTTTCTGGGATTTTTGAATCTCCAACTTTGTCACCTGGTGGGTTAACAGTGTCCTTAACCTTATCCATTACACCAAGTTTATCTAAACCAACATAAACTAGTCCTGCCATTACTAAAAAAATCAAAATAATCGCACCAGGGCCAAGTTCAAAACGACCTACTCTCATAACCGCCTCCATTTTTGATCTGTGAAATTTAGCAATAGAATGTCTGACAATTTATCACCAAAAACATTTTTTGCTATGGGCGAACTATTTAGTAATAGTCTACTGTTTTAGCAGTGATTAAAAAGTTATTTACGCTAATAGCTTTATTTTACAATAAGTTAACTTTATAGAATTTACCCTAATTGCTACACATCTGAACGTTCTGGAGTATTTCCAACAGATACTGGATTAGGTTTACCTTCTAAAAATGGGCTAATAGCATCTGCCAGGCGTTGTTCCTCTACTTGACGACGTACAGAAAACTCAACTGATTGTCGGCCTGCTTCGCTAGCTTGGGCGCGGAGTTTTTCCATTTCCTGTTGTTTTTTCTTAAGATATTCTTCAACTTCTTTTTGAATTTTCTCAATTCCTGTTTTAGTCTTTTCTTCTACTTCTCTGGAACGTTCATTAAGCATTAATTGATAAGCATCTAAAGCTCGATCCTTACGTACTGCATCAGCAATATAATCATCTATTTTTGTTCCTTTAGCCATTAAAGCTAAATTAACAGCAACTACCTTTACTGAAAGAGGTTGGTTAGCTACTGTAGGACTTTGCATTAAGCTGATTATCTCATCAACAGAACGCTGATTATTAATAACACCTGCTTGTAAGTAAATCTCTTCAAAGGTTTTGCTAGATAAATCCTCTCCTTGGTCAAGTGTAGCAGGAGAGTTAAATTTTGGTGGAGGCTCATCACTAACTAAGTCTGAGACTCGTTTAACGGGTGGTTCAATTTTACTTGTAGGAGTATTAAGAGGCTGTGTTTTAGTATTAAGAGGCTGTGTTGTTGTTGGAGGTGCTATTTTTGCTGCTGGTTGTGCATCCTCTTCTTCATCATGGATTTTGACAAAAAACCCTAACAAAGACTTTAATGCTCCGCCACCTTCACGAGCAGGTTTTGGAGTCTCAGTAGGCCCTTTAGACAATGACTCCATTTCCTTTAACATTTTTTCTAATTCTGCTGGGGATTTTGGTTTTCCAGACATATTTCTCCTTAATATTTTAATAAACTTTTTAATTAATTTTTTATAGTTTTATGCTCTATTTTTTTGTCTTTGTTGAGGTGAATCATAACCCTTATTATTGGAATTAAAATCTGGTTCTAAGACTAAATCACTATTATTTTCTAGTCCTGAAAAGCTCTTTTCACTTAAAACATCATCATAATAAGAACGAAATTCATCACTAAGTTCTAAGTTAGTTAAAAGCCCATCTACCATTTCAGAAATGCCGCGAACATTGGTAAGACTATAAACCTCATCTTGTATTAATTGCAAGGAATTGCGAATAACCTGCAATCTAGCTTCTAATAGTCGGACTAGATCAGCAAGCTGAATTAATTTATTAGAACGTTGCTGAAGGATTTTTAAGTTTTGTGCTAGTGTTGCTCGAACTTGTGCAGACTCTTCATTACTAATAGTTTTTTCTAGTCGTCTGATTTCCTCATCTACTTTATTTTTCATAGACTTAAAATTACGTGTAGATAGTAAGTAATGAGCGCGTAACATTTTTACATACTCAGAACGAAAAGCTACTAACTTACCTGATAGATTATCCATAGCAAAAACAGCCGTTTTATCCGTTTGCACTTCTGCTGCACGTCGTTCAATTTCTCCACAAAGCTGTTTCATACGATAAAAATCATTTTTGTAGTTTTCTCCAAGGCCAGCAATTATTTGAAGTTCTAGCCTTTCTTGCTCTTGATGCCAAAGTAGTTCTGCTTTTTTGGCTAAGTATTTTTGTGTAATAGAAAGTTGAGATAGCATTACAAGTCCTAGCTCACCTGCCACCAACAAAAATAAAAATCCGCTATTAAAAACTAGCGTAGCAAACACCATAACCCCAATAAAAACTAAGTTAGTGTTGCTTTGAAAAAGCATTTTTAGGTAATTTACATCACGATTTGACATTAATTCACCTTTTGCCCACTAAATAAAATACACTAGTAAAGCTAATTATATTGGTTTCTTGTTATTTATGAATACAAAGAAGTTTGTTATTATAACACTTAATTTGGCTGTAAATTCAATATTATAAGGTAGTCTATAGTTAGAGTTAACTTTCTTTTAGAGGTGTAATTTTGGATCAAAAAAAACCACAACTATTGCTCTCACGTCGTGAAATAATAAAATCTGTTGGTGCTATTGCTGCCAGCACTTTAATTAGTCCATCTTCCTTAATTACTGCAACTCCTGTAAAAAATCAGGTTCGTTTTGTTGTCCTTGGTGACTGGGGATGTGGTAGTCCTGCACAAATTCGAGTAGCTAAACAAATGCTGTTAGCTCATCAAAGTAAGCCTATAGATTTTGTTTTAACTGTTGGAGACAATATTTATCCTGATGGCAATAAACAATCTTATACAGCATTCTTTGAACAAGTTTACGCTGGGTTACTTAAAAATAATGTCAAGTTTTTTGCTACTCTAGGAAATCATGATGTGATTGTAGGCCGACAAGATCAAATTCGATATCCATTATTTAATATGGAAGGACGGGAATTTTATTCACTAAAACGAGGCCAAGGACTAGTAGAATTTTTTATGCTAGATGTTACTAACCTAAGTAATAAACAAATGGCTTGGCTAGAAAATTCTCTTAAACTCTGTAAAGCAAAATGGAAAATAGCACTTTTTCATTACCCTCTTTATTCTTCAGGTACTCATCATGGTTCAGCCCTAGCATTAAGAAAAGTTCTTGAGCCATTGCTTGTTAAATATAAAGTAAATGTTGCATTTGCTGGACATGACCATATTTATGAGCGAACCTACTTGCAAAATGGGATCCAACATTTTGTAACTGGTGGTGGTGGTGCAACTCTTTATGATATTGATGTTAAAAGCCCATTTCGTGCAGAAAGCTATGTAGGCTGGCATTTTATGTTAGTAGAAATTAACGACAAAGAAATTTCATTTCAAACTATTAGCGACAATGGAAAAATAGTTGATAGCGGAATAACTAAGTAATTAAAGATTAATTCTTAAAACAAAAGCTAAGAGTTTACGTTCTTGGCTTTTGTTTTTGGAAAGTTACCAAAAAGCAACTTCAACTTAAAAACCACCTTCTAAAAAACTAAGGAGGAACTAAAGCAACTGTTAGCAACACAAACCTATTAACAAAAACCTACTTATAAAAGCCCCCCTATATGCTCTAAAGGAGAAACCCTTATGACAATATTTTCAATTATCAACCAATATCGTCTATTATCTTTAACTATAATATTCACAATAATTGCACTACTTACTACTACAACAAACCAAGCACAAACACAAAGAGATTTTAATTTTTCTATCAGTCCAACTACTAGAACAATTAATGTTGGAGGCACTGGTAATTTTTCTATATCTTTAACTGCAACAGGCCAGTTTAACTCACCTATTAATTTTTCTGCTTCAGCACCTAGTGGAATAACGGTCACTTTTTCACCTAATCAAGTTGTACCGCCAGCTAATATAAATATGGCTGTAGCTGTTTCACAAAATGTTAAACCTGGTACTTATACAATTAATGTAAATGGGTTTGGTGGTGATATAAGCAAAACTCAATCTGTTACTATCCAAGTTTCTGAAGTAAATCTGTCCTTAGAAATTAGTCCAGAAAGAATTGTTGCAAACCAAGGTGAAACTGTTGAATTTTTAGTTGCAGTTTCATTAAATGACTCTCAACCTCCACAAGATCCCATAACCATAGCCATAAGTAGCCAATTTCCTGCTAACTTTACTGACTCTACTATTTCTATTCCTGGTTCTACATCATTACTAGTTGATATACCTGCTACTGCACCAGCAGGTATTTATCCAATAACATTAACAGCTAGGTTAAATAACTCTGTCATTGCTACAGCTAATGCTAGCATTGAAGTTCGAGCCGTTCCAGATTTCTTACTAAGCATTAATAATGATGCAGTTACAATTAATGCAGGCGAGCAAATAGAGCTTGTTGTTAACATATCAGCATTAAACGGATTTAACCAACCAGTTAATTTAACTACGCAAAGTAACTTAACAACATCTTTAGCCAATAGTTCTATAACTGGTAGCGGAGCAACACGTCTTTTAGTTTCTACCTCGCGTGATACTCAAGCAGGTTCTTATCCAGTAACTATTATTGCTAGGTCAAATGGTGTAGAAAAACGGGTTTCAACAACAGTTTTCGTTAATGCAGCTTCTGATTTTTCTTTAGTAGTAAATCCTAGCTCTTTAACAGCTTCTCAAGGACAAACTCTTAGTTTTGATATTTCGCTTAATGCTACTAATAATTTTACTGATGCGGTTAATTTAGTTGTCACATCTTCAAATCCCAACATTACAACAAGCATAAATAGTAATGTTATTAGAGCAGGTCTTACTTCAAGAGTAACACTTAATGTTGGAGCTAATACGCCCTTTGGCACTTATGATATAAATATTCTTGGCTCAACAGGTCAAATACAACGTAGTGCTAGAGTTAGCCTAATAGTTAAAAGCCCTGGAGATTTTAATATTTCTCTATTACCTACAACACAATCTGTTATGGCTGGCTCAACAGCTAATTTTTCTCTAAGTGCAACTGCTATGGGTGGTTTTACGGGAAATATTTCTCTTTCGGCAACTAGTGTTGAGAATATAACTATTAGTTTTACTAACAACATTATACCAGCTAATGGAACTACTAGTATTACAGTTAGAACAAATACAAATACAGAAGTAAAGGATTATTTATTAAGAGTTTCTGCTAGTGGTGGTGGAATTACTAAAACAGCAACATTTACCTTAACCGTTACTCCTGCTTTAACAGGTGATTTTACTCTAACACTTAACCCTAGCTCCCAGACTATTTCTGCTGGTAAGGTGACTTCCTTTAATCTAAGTATTTTAGGCCAAAACTCTTTTGCAGACGTAGTTAACCTGACAACAGAAATTCCAGATAGCACGCTCCAAGTAATTTTTACAAATAATAGTGTTATGGCTAATGGAAATGTTTCTGCTACTGTAGTTACTACAGCCAATACATTACCTAGTCAATACACTATTAAAATTATTGGAACATCTGGTTCAATAGTAAAAACGGCTCTCTTTACATTAACTGTTACACCGCCAACAAATGATCCTTTCTCTTTAGCAATTGCCCCTAATTCCCGTGCTATTGCAAGTGGTGAAGCAACTATGTTTACTGTTGGTGTAGTAGGTCGCAATGGTTTTAACCAACCTGTAAATTTAAGTGCTAGTGTAACAAATCCAAATATTCAAATTAATTTTGCCTCCATTACTGTTAATGCTGGTGGAAATACTTTTATGACCATAAGAACAAGTGCTGATACTCTACCAGGTACTTATGTAATTATCATTACTGGTCAATCTGCAAACTCGGTTGTAACTCAAACCGTAACTTTACTAGTGCGCCAAGCCGCTTTGCGAGTAATTATTACTTTTGACCCGCCTCCAATAGGTCAAGTTCTTCCTCCTCAAAATGTTAGAGTAATTGCTAGTGAGCTAAAACCCTCTAGCCCTCAACCTGCTAATGCTAATTTAACTAACTTACTAGTTAGTCAACCTAATCCTTTAGCTGATGGTGATCTAGCAGGTTATAAAGTCTACCGTTTGCCAACTCCAACATCAGATCAACCCCCACTTACAACAAATGATCTGGTTAAAGATGAAAACCTAGTTGCTACTTTAGATCCTGATGATCTAGCTTTTGTAGATACTACAACTGTAGGAGCAAGCTCATCTGGTAATTTCACTTACTCAGTAACTAGCTTTTTTGGCAATGGACAAATGAGCGGAGGTTCGCAACCTACGGGAACAGAACTTCCAGTAATTAGAAATCCTATTTTTACTAAAAATACAATTTTCTTAGATGCTGCTTCCTCCTTTATCCAACTTGGAGCGGTTTTAATTGTAGATGGTACGGATGAATACCAATTGAAATTTACTAAAGAAGCTACCAGATTTTTAGTAAAGAAAAAGAAAAAAGGCTCTATTAGCGGAAAAACTATAGGCGATCTGATACCTAAAGGCGGCACTGTAGAAATAACCGTTAGAAATCCTGATAATAAAATTTCTGTTGGTAAAAGCCTGATTCGCCTTAATTAACAGTATTTTTCAATAATTTCCAACAAAAAGCCCAGCATTTTGACTGGGCTTTTTTATTTTTTGCATCTATCCGTTTTATATAAATTGTAATAACAAACAAAATAATAGCAAAATATATTGATTTATTTAATTTATTTAGTGTAATATAAGCGAAGTGTTAATTGCTCTTTTTATGACATTTTTTTTAGTAAAAAGTTATCTACTCTTATTAAATTAAAATAAAACAGAAATAATTTTGTGAGCAGATAAAATTATGGCAAAATTAATCGATGCTGAAGGAATTACAAGTTTTCAAAAAATTCGCCAACTTAGCGAAGAAATAGCCCAAGAAATTTTTGAAGAACAACCTAAATCTTTAAATAATACACCCATTATAAATTTCTGGGATTTTGAAGAATTTGAAGTAGAAGAACCTGTAGTCTTAACACCCACTAAACAAGTAGCTTAAGAAATTTTTCTTAAGCTACTAACTTTTTACTTTAACTAAAATGTACAAAGTATTTTATCTGACAAAAGGAATAAATTATGTCTACATTAATGACCCAAACACAAGAAAAGCCCTTAAATAAAATTTCTGTAACTTTAGGTAAATTCCGAGATAAATTAATCCAAGCTCTTCCTAAAAATCGAAACGTTGATCAAGAAATTAGTAGCGTAATTGCAACTGTAGCAAGCAGTCCAAGCTTACAAAAATGTTCACCTGAATCTATTGCTTTAGCTGCTTATGATGCTGCAACTTTGGGTCTACCAGTTAATAAACTAGGACTTGCATGGCTAGTACCTTTTGGCAATGAAGCTAAATTGCAAATAGGTTATAGGGGATATATTCAATTAGTAATTGAAAGCGGGTTTGTCTTAGATGTTAGTGCTGAATGTGTTTATGAAAATGACCGTTTTAGATATGTGCTTGGCTCACACCCAAATATTGAACATGAAGCTTCTATAAGAAAACCTCGTGGTAATTTTATTGCCGTTTATGCTATTGCCCGTCTTGTCAATGGAGTTCTTAAACATGTAGTAATGAGCAAAGTACAAGTAGACCATATACGCTCAAAATCTCGTAGCTCTAGTTCCGGCCCCTGGACAACAGATTATGACGAAATGGCTAAAAAAACCGTGATAAAAAGACTGTGTAAACTTTTACCTTATAATTTACCTAATCTACATAAAATAGAGCTAGCTACAGAAATAGAAGCACGTAATCAAGAACCTACAGTAAATTATGCTAATAAGGTTAATGTTATTGATACTACAGCTATAGAAGAAGAAGAATTAGAAGAAATAAATATCTAAAATACTTAATTTTAGATAAATTTCTATTTACTAGCTGATTGCCAAGTTTAACCTTAGCTTGCTAAACTAAGTAAATAAAAATAAATTAAATACCTTAAATGGCTAAAAAACATAAAATGAATGCAAATTTATATTAGATTAATAAGCTAAGGTAGGTTTTATTATGCTAGATTTGAAAAAGTTAGAAATTCTAAAAGAAAAAATGGTTTCTGCTGAAAACTTTAAAGATCCTTGGAATTATTTTTTTGACCATTTTGGAGAAAATAGTAAATTTATGGACTTAGGCAAAAGAGTTAAATTTCCTGAATTAACAACAACTCTTCAACAAGTGGCTCAACAATTAGTCATAAAACCAGATGCAAAAATTACTAACCTATGTGTAATTGGATTGATTAAGCAAAATTTCTATCATGGAGCTTTTTTCATTGAAAATAGATTAGCAAATTTTATTTTCTTTAAGGATATTAGTTTGGGAATGATTTCTATAGCATCTTCTCCACGTAGTTCAAATGTTCTATTTAGTCGTTTTTCATTAACAAAGCTAAAAGAAGTAAAACCAAATCTTTCTCAAAACTCTTTAAATTAGTTAAAATATAGTAAATAAACCGTTTGCAAGTGAAAAGACAAATATTATGAGTGAAACAATAACCCAACACCCACAAATAATTGAAGAAATTTTGCCAAAATCTTTGCCAACCGACCAAGATTTACCTGATAGGGATGGGATACCTGTGAATAATTTTCAAGAACACCCTCAAAGCATACTTCTTACTGATACTTTAGAGCCTGTTTTAATAAAACAACATACAGATGGAAATTACTGTATAGGTCAAGATTGTGGGATATACTGGAGAATACCTAATCCTGATGAAAATCCTCTACGTGGGGCTATAAGTCCTGATTGGTTTTATGTTCCTAATGTTCCTAAAATGTTAAAAGGCCGTTTTCGTCGTAGCTATGTTATGTGGCAAGAGTTAATACCGCCTTTTTTAGTTATTGAATTTGTTTCTGGCGACGGTAGCGAAGAACGAAACACTACACCTTATCAAGGTAAGTTTTGGATCTACGAGCAAATCTTACGTATTCCTTTTTATGGCATCTTTGATGCTTTTAATTCTAGCCTTGAGTTTTACCAACTATCAGCAGGCCATTATTCTTTAATGCCTACTAATGAACAAGGTCGCTTTGCTATCAACCAATTAGGCTTAGAATTTGGCATCTGGCCTGGTATTTATAGAGGTATGGATGCTCTTTGGCTACGTGCTTGGGACATCCAAGGCAACCTTCTCCCAACAGGTGATGAACGCACTGCACTGAACAAGAACGCCTTCGTGCTGAACAAGCTGAAAAGCTGTTAGAAGAAGAAAAAAATAGAGCCAATAAATTAGCTGAAAAATTACGTGCTTTAGGAATAGATATTGACTAATTAGTCTTGATTTTATCTAGTTTATCTTACTTAGTGACAAAATTAGTATGAACACAAGTTTGGTTTTCTAGATCCATAGTGTCAAAACGAATTTTATCTATAAATTCTTGTGTAGTCATTTTGACGCGGCTTGATACTACTTTTCAGAAACTTGTGGCAATGGTTTATTAAGTAAAATTTTTTTTACTTCATTAACACTAATTTCTGGCTTAAATACTGTTTCTTGTTTATGAATAATAGCTTCAACTGCTCCTGCTTTAAGGAGTTTAGGCCATAATTTTCTAAAAGTCCATTGCAAATATATATATCACTATTTGTAAGTTTTCCATTTATTGCTACTACATAACCTAAAACGCTAAAATGATTATCAATCACACCAGAAAGATTATCTAAGTATTCAGTTGTAGCTTGTTTAACACTAGGATCTTCAAGTGTAAGTTGCAAACTAGATGCAGATTCTCTTGACTCAACATTACGGCCTAAACTACCTGTCAAAAAACGTTGAGTATTGCCTACAGTGTTCCAAACAGCACTTTGTGAGGGGTAGCTTAATTGAGATGTTTAAGTCTCTAGTAACAGCGGTCTGATGATGTAGTAAAACGAGTTGAAGATTCCCTGCCTCGCTGATTCCAACGGCCTTTTTCCACACAAAAAGCATCTATTGGCATTTTCCCAGACTTTGCAGGCACTATAAAATCAAAAGCAAATACTCTATCTTGCTTACCTCCCTTTACTATATCTCCTGACTGAATAAAAATTTCCTCATCTAGCAAAAGACTCTCAATTTCTAATCTGTTTACACTTCCTGTTTCATGAACAATAACTTTTTCTTGCTCCATAGCTTCTTGTAATGTCCAAAAACTTTTTCCTTTTTATTTTATCTTCTCCACAAAGCAAAAATATTGTTAAGCTTTTGTAAACATAAGGTTTAGAAATTTCATATTCATTTAGACAAACTTCATTTTTAATCAAATTTTCTATCATAGCAATACCTCTTTTATAGTTTATAAAAGTTATTTTCTTAAGTCTTACATAGACTTATACTATTTTTTAGAAAACAAATATTTCTTCTTTAAGAAAATCTTTTGCTTTACCTATTCTAATAACTTGTTATGCTGCAAGCTTGACAAAGTTCGTAATAGCAGACGCTATCTGCACGCTCTAACGGTATTTTAGCAACAAGCAGTTTCATTTATTTCAAATTGTTTTTTGTTAATTAAATATTACTTATTTGTTGACATAAAAGAGATTTTTTTTGTCATTATTTAATGTTTGTGACATAAAAATTTTTCCTCTTTTCAATTAGTGATAAGCTTCGCAAGAAATATACAAGAAAAATTTTACTTTTGTTGTTCAGCAAACTTGCTGGCTCGACATTTGCCAAATATAAACAATAGCTTTATAGCTAGCAAAAAGATGTGTTAAGATTTCGCAAATTTAATGCTAAAAAAGCTTTGACAAAGAAAACTAGATACTGTAAATTACTTAAGTATCTAGTTTCGCTAACCTCCAAAATAGCAAAATAATGGACAGATTAGCGAAAACTTACAAACACAGTATTTTCATAAGTTTAAGGTAAATTTATGGTCTTAGTCTGCAAAAAACCTAACAAACGCTTTAAGCCAAAAAAGGGGTGATAGGTGTGGGTTAAGACGCGTAGGAATAATTGACGTGGCTCGCTGCGGATCTCAACACTAATTAGTTAGAAATAGCTTGAAAAATAATTAGGTAGATAGTAAGAATAATTGATGTAGCAGAGGGTATTTAGTTTTTTATCTAAATACCCTCAAACTTATTTAGGCTTTTACTAGTTTATAAATTTAGCTAAAAGACATAAAAAATAGAATTAGTATAAAAATCTAAACTACGATATAAAATTACGATATAAAATAATATATTAAACTAGGAAATAATATGTAGTTATAAGGAATCTATGAAAAAAATAATAATATTTCTAATATTAATTACAATCACTACAATATTAGAAAAACCTATAGAAGGGCGTGTACAAGAACAGGTATTAAGCCCAAAAGTAGGGAGTCAGGAAAGAACATTGATCTTGGATACTTTAAGGGCACCTGTAGAAAAAGAGTTAAAACAAAAGTAAAATTTAAAGTTGATAGCTTAAAAACACAAAGAGACTGGGCATTTATGAGGGGCCAACCGCAAGGTGTTGATGGAAAAGCTATTGATTATAAAGTTACTCCTTATAGAGAAGCTTTAGAAGAAGGTCTTTTTGATGATGGGATATGTGCTTTGCTGCATAAAGAAGCTGGGAAATGGAAAGTGGTAGTTTATGTTATTGGTGCTACAGATGTTGCTTGGGATGGTTGGGACAAGGAATATAAAGCTCCTCAAGCTATATTTAAGTAGCAACCTAAATATAACTTGTGCTATCGCTTTAGACTTAAGATTTAATATTTTTATTTATGTTACTGAACACTTAAATAGAATGAAGAATATACTGCTTTGTGTTGTTGGGCTAACACCTCAAACCATTACAAAAACGCTTTATGTTTTGACTCAACAACGTGGCGAGTTTGTAGATGAGATTTTTGCTATTACAACACTAAAGGGTTATGAAAAGACTAGGCAAACACTTTTAGATCCAAAAACGGGTAAATTTTGGCAGTTTTGCAAAGATTTTGCTATTGACTCACAAAAAATTAACTTTTCTGAAAACAATATTTTTCTACTCAAAGCGTCTGACGGTAATACATTATCAGACATACGCTTTATTGAAGATAATCAAGTTGCAGCAAATCAAATTTGTGAAATAGTTTCACAATTAACTAAAGACTTAAACAGCAAATTACATGCTTCTGTTGCAGGAGGGCGCAAAAGTATGGGGATACTTTTGACAGCAGCAATGCAGCTTTTTGGTAGACCACAGGATGAACTTTCTCATGTTTTGGTAAATGAAGAATTTGAAACTAACTCAGAGTTTTACTATATCCCGCCTATAGCACAAGAGTTAGAAGTTAAAGATTTTCAAGGGAATAAAATTAAGTCCATTTCTACTAAAGATGCCCGAATTGATTTAGCAGATATTCCATTTATTAGGCTTAGAGGTGTTATATCTAGCTGGCTTAATCAAAGTGGTGTTAATTACAGTGAGTTTGTAAAAAAAGCTCAAGAAGATTTAGATTTGTTGCAATCAGTTAACGAACTGCGGTTAGATTTACAGCATTATACTGTGACAGTAGAAAACCGCAGTGAAATTATTACTCCAAGAGAATTTTTTATTTATTTATTTTTTGCTCAACTTAGACAAAAAAAGAGAAAAGATAGTTTTATTGCCTTAAGTAAAATTGCACTTTCTGACTTAGAAAAAACCTTACAAACAATATTTTTAGCTAATAGCATTGAGTACAATAATAGCAATTTAGAGGCAGATTTGCGTAGGGTGCTAGACTTAAAAAATAATGATTTAATTATTCCTGTTAAGTTTCAATTTTTCCCTAAATTAATCAAAAAAATAGAAGTTTTTTCAAATCCTAAAGTTAAAAGTTTTAACAAAAATACTGATCCTAAAAAAGATTTAAGCGATGCTTGGTTACAACCTATTTCAAGAATTAAAAAAGAATTTCGTAAAAAAGAATCCCTGAAAAATACTTAATTACTTGTAATAGGACTAAGGAAGAAGTTCTTTATGGGTTAAACAAAACAGTTAGTGCTGAACAAATCAAAATAATTTAGAAATGTTTTCTATCTATTTTCAGTTTGTTTAAATCAAATAAACTGCAACTTATCATGTTTTTTAGTTTGTGATAAATTGCAGTTTATTTAATATGTATTTTAACTAGTTTTCTAATTAATTTTAGAAGAACCGACGATAGATATTAAAACCTACAACTAAGCCTCTAGCAAATTCTTTTCGATCTGTAATTGAACCAAAACCGGCATTATATTGGCTAGTTGTGGTGGCTTGGCTATTAGAAACAGTAAGTGTAAAAGTGTGTCGGTAGGTGCGTTTCTGCAAACCAAATGCAACAGATGAAACAGAGCCAGGGGATTTATAACCAACACGTGGAACAAATTCCATTACAAAACTTCCTGTAGGTCTAAAATTAATTTGCCCACCAAATCCAAAAGAACCTGTTGTATTTGTATTGCCAGGATTACTACCAGGAATGGCATTATTATTAAATGAAACCGTTGGAGCAAAAAACACTGCTCCATAGCGTGAAAAAGAACGGCCAAACATACCAGAAATATTAGTTGTAAAATGCTCATCAAAGTTATCTCGTCCTTCAACACTAGCATAAAAGGTAGCACTTACAGGAACTTTCTTACTTTGTTGGACTAGGTGAACGCCTCCACCCATTTCTATAGTGCGAAAAAGAGGAGTTCTATAAACTTTGGCATAAATTCGATTAGTAATACCATAATTAAAACCAAATCCTGACAGCGAAAAGCTATCAAATCCAAATAGGTCTGAAAATGATTTTAAGAAAGGGGACTGGGTAAATCTATGTGTAAAATGAACGCTAAATGCACCTTTTTCATAACGCTTAGGCGTAGGTACATTAACTAGTTCATAAGCATATTGGTCTTCTGGATTAGGCTCTATATTTTCAACTTCTTCAGAGGTTTGGCCTTCGTTACTGGCTGTAGTATTTTCGCTAGTAGTACTTTCATTAGTAGTAGAATCTGGTGTTGCATTTTCTACTATGGATTTAGTCAAATCATCAGACATTCCAACGGCACTTTGCGTTGCTGTATCAATTTTTACCATTTGTCCATTAATTTCTATTAATGCCTCATTATTGCCTGTAAAAACTATATTTACCCCATTAACTGTAATTTTTTTATTTGTGGATGTATCAGGTGTTTTTTCTGTAGATTTTATAGTTTTAGTATTATTTTCTTTTTCATCAGGCTCTTCTGCTAAAACAAAGTTATAACTTGTAAGCAAAATAACACAAATCATTATGGAATATAGGAATTTGTTAAACTGCATGAAAAAGTTTCTCCTTAAATGTTAATGAAAAAATATACATCGGTTTTTTACTACTGAGCAAGTAAGATTTATCTTTCTTAGAAAAAGTCTTAAAAGCTTAAAAATTAAAAACTAATGATAAAACTTCGCCATTTTAGTAAGTCATTTTGGCTAGTAAAATCACTATTTAGCTATATGATCATGTTAGGGTTTTTAACTATTAGTTAAACTTATTTTTTATCTTTTTTTCACTTACAAAGTTAGAAACTATGTATTCTCTACACACCACTATGAATATTTTACATAGCATTAATAGAGCATTTTGCTTACCTATCTTAAGCTATTATTAGATTTACTGACTCTCAAGCATTTGATTTATAAGAAGAAAAATTTATTTTTTTCAATCATTAATATTGGCATTATGATTGCAGATTTAACGATGCTAGCCTAGCAAATTATTCTAGCCAACCGCAGAAAGGATAGCTCATGGCAACTTGCGCTAATATAAGCTGTATTAACCAATGGTCAAGTAATGAAACTCATTGTCCTAACTGTCAGGCTTTATCAATAAATTCTTTAGTTGGTTATCGTTATCAAATTAAAAAAATGCTAGGTAAAGGTGGTTTTAGCATCACTTATTTAGTGCAAGATTTAGATTGTTTTAAGGAAGTACGTGTCTTAAAACAATTAAAATTATTATTTGACAATAATAATTATGATCCAGAAACCAATGAAATAGCAGAAAGATTATTTAAGCGTGAAGCTGAAGTGCTATTAAAATTAAAACATCCTGGTATTCCTAAATTATATGCCTATTTTATTGACCAGGGTTATTCCTACTTAGTACAAGATTTTATTCCAGGAAAAACATTAGCTGAAGAAGTAATAGAAAGAAATTATCCATTTGATGAAAAAGAGGCTCGTGCTTTACTTGTGGAACTTGCTGAAATTTTAGAATACTTACATACACACAATCCTATAATTATTCATCGAGATATAAAGCCTGAAAACTTAATGAGGCATGAAAGCGGCAAAATATTATTAATTGATTTTGGAGCAGTTTGCCAATCTGTAGAAAATCATCCAAATAAAACCTTAATTTATACTCCAGGCTATACTGCCCCAGAACAAATTGCTGGAAATGCAGTGACACAAAGCGATTTATATTCTGTAGGAGCGACTATACTTAGGCTACTTACTAGTGAGTCTATTAGCTCAGCTATTAAACCAAAAGAAGGTCAATGGGAACCGTTTATTAATGTTAGTAAAGAATTTGCTAGTATTATTAATGATTTGTTGATTCCTGATCCAAATAAAAGGTTACATAGTGCAG
Organism: Blastocatellia bacterium; assembly: GCA_016713405.1. Taxonomy (NCBI): domain Bacteria; kingdom Pseudomonadati; phylum Acidobacteriota; class Blastocatellia; species Blastocatellia bacterium. Next base: position 316,317 of record JADJPF010000022.1, on the reverse strand, counting down.
GCGAGTTAAAATGGAGGCTTCAACTTCTACCACCATTACCTAAAATTGTTGGTAATCCAATTTCTCCTCGTCCTCAATATATCTCAAAAACACCTAATCCGTTGAGTTTTGATTGTGCTTCTTTGCCAACACTTTTTAACGAACAGGAAAAACAAGAAAAAGATACAAATGATGGTAAAACTTCTATAGAATTTGGTAACTTAAAAGAACAGCCTTTTATTTTTCTTTTGCAAAGAATTTTACGTGATGGTTTAAGTGGTTCTCTGATTTGTACTAATGAAAAGGTGACTAAAAACATTGTCTTTCATCAAGGTAATATTATTGCTGCTAATAGTACAGAAATTATAGATCAGCTTAATGATTTGGTAATACGCATTAGTAATATTGCCCCTAGTGATTTTCAACAAGCCAGAGATGAAATGTTTACAAATAGTTGTTCTTTTAGTGAGGCGTTACTTAGACTAAAAATTATTTCCCCTACAGAACTAAAAGAGTTACATACATTACAAATTTCTCAAATAGCTCTTTCACTTTTTAATTGGCAATCAGGCCAATATGAACTACGTTGTGAGTCTATTAATATACTACCTAACAAAGCATCTTTACCAATTATAGACTTGGTATTTAAGGCAATCCGAAAACTAGAAGATAGTTGTTTACTAAAAAGCTGGCTAGGTGACTTTTCACGCACAGTAATACTGAATCCTATACCTAATGAAATAACTAAAACAATAAATTTAACTCCAAAAGAAGCTTTTATTTTATCTCGGATTAGTACCAATATTTCTATTGCAGAACTACTTTTATTAAATTGTTTGCCAGAACTAGAAGTATTAAAAGCCCTATGCGGTTTGTTAGTAGTAGGACTATTAAAATGGTCAATGGATGAAAAGAAAACAGATCATAATATAGATTCTATAGGTCGATTACTTAATGAATTACATGCCAGCGTAGGAATATATAATTTTCAAAATGCTGCTATGTTTTGTTATGAAGTAGAGTCTATTATGTATAGCCTTGACAATATTAATTATTATGCCTTATTAGGGGTTAGTGCATATGCAAAAGATTCAGAAATTCGCCAAGCTTATATGGAAGCTACAAAGAAATTTCATCCTGAAGCTAACGCAGAATTATGTAAATACAACTTAGATCTAGCTCCAAAATTAGAAAAGCTTTATAGCTATATTTGTTCTGCTTATCGTGTATTGAGCAATCCTTTTACCAAGAAACAATATGATAGCAGGCTACGTCTTAACCGCACACCTTTAAGTTGTGCTAAGTAATATAAATAACTAGGGTAATTATTATGAATTTATTAAGTTTTAATTATTTTTCCACTTGTTACTTGTCTGAAAGATAAAAAAATATATATAATTATCCCAACACTACAAATCTAAATAATTCTACAGATCTAAATAACCTAACTTAATCACAAACTTGTAGTTTTAAGGAGTTGCTGCTATGGCAGCACGAAAAATTTTATTAACTTTACTGTTAATTTTATTATTAAATAAGCCCTTTCTTTGCCAAGATGCAACTAATACAGAATCTCCTTGGCCTTTAGATGTACTTGCCTTAGAGCTAGTAGTAGGTAATGCTAACGGTTTAGGGACAGGAAATATTACAGCTACTGGAATTGGTGGGAACATGAGGGCATCTGGTGGGGCTATTGGTAGTGGTGTAGGGAGCCAACAAAAAGTAGCCTTTGTTTTAGTAGCTAAAAACCCCTCTGGTGATAAGACTATCAAATCAATTGAATGGGAAGCATCTTTCCTTAATACACAAAATAAGCCTGTCTCAAATAAATTTAAGAGTAAAAAGAAGATTAAACCTAGTAATGAGGAAAAAATAGAAGAAACTATTTTTTATAATACAGCTTCTATTCCTACAAAAGTTAAACTAGGCTTTAGGATTAAGAAAATTGAATATGAAGATAATAGCTTTTGGGAAAGTAAAACTCCTGAGGGTGATTATGTTTATAACTCAAAACCTGTAAATTAATTTTTAATTATCTTGTTTTATTCTACTTTTAAGGGATCGATTTTTTGTCTTAAGAGTAAAAATATCATATATACTGCTAATAATTGGCTTAAATTAAAAATTTTTGCATTTTTAAACACTTTATTCTAAAGAGTTTATTATTTTTTTGCATTTTCTAGGAAATAAAAATTTGTGTTTTGCTACAAAATTATACTAAAATGCTTTTAGCAAAACAGAAGGGGTGTTAAACACCTAAAATTTATATTTTTAGAGAACTGCTATCAAAAAACTTCTGATGTTGAATATCTTGGAAAATTGGCAATGTTTTCGCTATTGCGAAGGATAGGTTTCTAATTCCCATTCCATTCCCTTTGGTATCTACAGTTGGATATTTAGTTTATTAGTTTGTCAGTTCTTCTTAAACCCAAGAAAGGTATTTTTTATTTATGAAACTCTACGTTGGTAATCTAGCTTTTTCTACTACTGAAGGGGAACTATCCGCTTTATTTTCTCAAGTAGGCAATATTCAATCCTTAAAAATCATGACTGATAGAGATACAGGTCAATCTCGCGGTTTTGCTTTTGTTGAACTATCTGATCGTAGTGAAGGCGAAAGTGCTATTTCTCAATTCAATGGTCATATGCTAAATGGTCGCACCATTAAAGTAAATGAAGCTAAGCCACAAGAAAATAATCGTGGCGGTGGCGGTTTTAATCGTGGCGGCGGCGGCGGTTTTAATCGTGGCGGCGGCGGCGGTTTTAATCGTGGCGGCGGCGGCGGTGGCCGTGATCGCGGTGGCCGTGGTGGTTATGATCGTTACTAAGCACTAAAGGTTACTTAGAAAATTAACATAGAAAAAAGGGATAACAAATTGTTATCCCTTTTCTATTTAGAGCCATAAACAAACAATTGTTGCACCATTAATTGAAGCAGAAAGTTTTGTCTCCTTATCCTTTAAAATAATTGTGTTTCCATCCGAACCCATTTCCCATAAGCGTCCGCGTAAAAAAACATTCATCCCTTGTTTAATACTAGTTTCTTTGCTACGTGTAGATAAAGAATATTTTAGCCAAGCGTTTTGCTCAGATATTGTTCCAATATCTGATTTTTCTACATCATCAGGTGTTGGATAACCATCATAACCTTTCCATTTTTCTGTCATTTTTCCATCTGACGAACAAAAAGAAGGAATAAGTGCTATTTCTGCCTTTTGTGAGTCTAAATACTGGTAATTTTCTAAATACCAAGAATCTGCGCATATTAAAACAGATGTTCTACCTATTGGAAGGTCAAATACTGGTAATTGATTTATTTTACTAGATTTAGTAAATGGCTGTTCATCTGAGGTAAGAAAAACTTTTTTTATTATTTCTGAGTATGGCTTTCCATCTGCTTTATAAATAACAGAAACATTATAAAGATTTCCTTTACTCACTTTTAAGGTATTATTCTTAATAATTGGCTCTGGTAGTAAAATTGATCCTGCAACAATAGTTACTTGATATTTGTTAGACAACTGCGAAAAAGTACGATGATAAATATCTGCCATCTCTGCCGATTTCATAGCAAAAAGACTATATTTAACCCTGTCAGGCACTTGAGGAGCATCAAGATAAGTTAGTAAAAATTTAGCTAAATTACTGCTTATCATTAATTTAGCTGCCTCTGTGACGTTATTAGCTGTATAAACGCCTTCTTTTTCTCCTGCTACCACCAACCAAGTGCCAATATATTCAGGAAATAAAACAACAGTATTTTCCATTAAATAATTTGCTTGTTTTGCTTCTTGAAGATAAGCATCCAGTTTATTAAAAAAATTTGTTTCATTAGCAAAATCAATAGGTGAAACTTTAGGTTGGATACCAACTATATTACCTTGTCCAGAATTAGTTCCAAACTCTTCTAATTCTGTTGAACAGCCTTCGCTAAAAACATTTGGTGGCTTACGATCAAGTAAACTCCAAATGTTATAACAGAAAAGTAAAACAGAAATACTAATTATCAAATAAAATAGCTTTTTTTTCATAAAGTAAGGATTTCCTTAACAACTCTCTCACCAGATCGAATTGCTCCTTCAATATAGCCATTCCAAATATCAGAAGTTTCTGTACCTGCCCAATGTATTCTTCCTACAGGCTTAGAAAGAGCTTTACCATAGTTTGTCCAAACGCCTGGCGGCATAAACCCTACATAACAGCCTCTACTCCACTCTTCTTCTGCCCAACAATGATCTAAATAATAAATTGGTTTTGTTGCTTCTTTACCAAACCATCTAGCAAAAGTGCTTAATACAGCTTCTTTTCTTTCTTCTAGTGGAAGCTTAATAAATTCTCTACCTCGACTAGCAAGAGAAAAAGCTAGTAAAATACCTCTGCTAGCGTCTACAGGTGAGCCATCAAAAACAGCCTGTAAATAACCACTATCAGACACAGCTAGCCCGCTTAAGTTTTTATCTCGCCAAAAAGGTTTTTCATAAATAGCAAAACATTTAATAACAAAACCCATTGGTAGACGTTGAGTTAATTGGTCTCTTTGCCAAGGTAAACATGGGTTATAAGTAATTCTTCCTGCTAAAGTTGGAGGTATTGCTACAATAACTTTTTTAGCTTTATATTGAAAATTTTCTCCTATAACTAAAACATTATCAGATGTTTGCTCAATCTTTTTTACCACACTAGAAAATTTAATAACATGGTTTATTTCTTCTGCCAAAGCTTTAGCGACTGTTTGCGCCCCTCCAACAATACGGTCTTGTTGCGCTCCACCTGTTAAACTAAAAAGATGTTCTAAATCCACTCCAGATTTAATATAAAAAAGTGCATGTAGAAGCGAGATTTCCGCCATACTGCAACCAAAAACAGTTTCTAATGCTATGTCTAAGATTTGTCTAGCATTATAAAAATAAATATTCTTATCTAAGAATGTTGCTACAGTCTGGCTATCTAGTATTTTTGCATTAGGGCTTGTCCCAGGCTCACTCAAAGAAATTGTTTTTGACAAACGGTTAAGCTTTTTTATTGCAAAATCCAGGTTTAAGAGTGATAAAAAATCTATATTAGGTATTAAACCTTGGTAACGTTTTAGCTTATTTTGTAATACGACTAAGTGAGTTCCTGAATGATAGGAAGGAAAGGTTTTGATACCAAATTCATTAGCAAGAGCATAAATGCGGTCTTGTGTTGGGCCAATCCATTGACCACCAAGGTCAACATAAGTTTTTTCATCAATTTGTTTTGTATAAATTCGCCCGCCAACTCGGTCACGAGCTTCTAGGAGTTTTACTTTTTTTCCAGCCTGCACTAATTGACGTGCGGCTGTTAGGCCAGCAAAACCTGCTCCAACTATTACAACATCACAAAAATCATTATTTGTCATTAACCAAGCTTATTTTTCTACAGATGAATTATTTGTTGATTGTTTTTGCTGTTCTAGGGCCCAGGCTAAATTATTTTTTGCAAGCGTAAAATTAGGATTAAATTTTATTGCCTGTTCACAAGCTACAATAGCTTTATCCCATTGTTTTAATTCATTATAAGCAGTACAAATATTATTGTAAGCCTCTGGAAAATCTGGCTTTATCTTTAATGCTTCATTAGCTGCTTCAATACATTTTTCATATTGTTTAGCTTGATAATACTTTAAACTAAGATCTAAATATGCTTCAGGCGTTTTACTGGCAGCCGCATGATCTTGAAGTGTTTGCAAAGGGTTCTTTTTATTTTTTGCTGCATCAAGATAAAATTTTGCTTCTAAATTGTTGGCATCCTGTTGTAAAACCATTAAGGCTATCTTCTCTAAATTAGCAAAATCCCCTTGTTCTTGATATAAATTCATTAATAATCGTTGTGAAGCATTATGATTAGGTGCTAGTTCTAGAGCTTTGACAAGGTTATTTATTGCTTCAGGATAACGTTTTTGATCACTTAAAAATTTACCATAAAAATAAAATGTAGTTGGATAAACTCCCCCATATTCAACAGCTTTTTGAAAATTTTTCTCTGCCTCTTCTAATTTGCCCATTCTTTCTTTTAATATTCCCCAATTAACATAAAGATAAGAATAATAAGGAATAAAAGGTTGTGCTTTAATAAAATAGTTTTCTGCTGCGACATAATCGCCCTTGCTCATAAGTATTAATCCATAATTCATTAAAGCACGCCCGTTTTTAGGGCTTTTAACCGTAGCATCAAACCAAATACTTTCTTCTGTTTTCCAAACTTTGTTACGTTGATAAGTACCTACTCCATAAATACTTACTCCTATTATTAACAAAGTCAGAAAAGCTGAACTAAGTTGTTGACTAGAATTCACAAGCTTATATTTTGGCAAAATATAAACTATTAAGGCAGAAAATAACGCGATTATTAACCCAACATAAGGAAAAAATGGACGGTGATAATTTAATACTTCTGCTAGTGGAATTACTGATGTAGGAAGTAATGCAAGTAAAAACCAAGCAATTCCAAAACAAATTAATCTTAATTTCTGCTCTTGTGAAGTAATAATCATTAAGTAAATAAGTGTCAGTATAAAAGCTCCACCAACATAAACTTTAATATCCCAAACACTTTCTACTAATGTCCAATCAGTATCAATTGATAGCCACAAAGGTAAAAATAAAGAGACTACATAATGAAGTATTACATAAGGTTGAGTAATAATATAATCTAAGACAGAAAATCCACCAGGACTAAAAGTCTTAGGTCGCATATGATTAAGAAATAAAAAGAGAAATCCAACACAAATAATAGCAGGTAAGCTACTTATCACTACTTTTTTAAGTTTATCAATAGCTTCTTTTTCTATTTTTTGTTCTTCTACTATATCAAAAATTAATTTCTTAAAATCTACTGGATATTCAAAGCAAAGCTTATATATCACTAGAAGCGGGCCAAACATTATGGCGGGTTCTTTAGTTAAAGCACCTATAACTACAGGTATTAGATAAAGATGTAATTTTTGACAAAGTGGCGAATATAAATACATTACAAAAGCAAGAACAATAAAAAAAGTAGAGTAGCTATCAGAGCGAGAAATTACATAATTAATAGTTTCAGCATTAACTGGATGTAATAAATAAAGGGCTGTAGCAGCACCAGCAATTAAAACATTATATTTAGCAGGTTGTGCCATTTCTAAAAGCTTCCAAAAGAAAAGTATCATCATTAAGCCTTGTAAAATGAACACAATAAACATAGAGAGATGATATTGAAAGGGTTCTAGGCTGCCATTACCTAGCCAGTAATCTATAGCTAGACTAGCAGTAACTAGCGGACGATAAGATCTATTACTTGGAAGAGAGCAAAAAGTATTACCTTCCTTAAAAAATAAAGGTAAATTATCTATATTTTTAATATAGCTATTTTCTACAATTGTATGAAAATCATCTAGGTGAAATCCATTATGAAAATGATTAGAGTAAGCTATAGTTGTAACAACCGCAATTAAAGCAAATAAAGCAAATAATTGACGTGCCACATCTGAAAATTTAGTAGGAGTTATTGCAGGTATTAAAATTTTAGGGTCTTTTTTGTTAATAGTTGGAGGGGTAGGATTTATATTAAGTTTTTCAGATAAAAAGTCTACTTTTTTACTTTGTTTTTCTTTCGTCGTTTTTTTCATAATTCTTAGTTTATAAAGTATTTAGTCTATTCTTTGCGTCCGTGATTTCTTCTCTAGAAAAGTCAGCCTTTTCCCAACAATTTAGAAATTGCTGGTAATATTTACGAGCCGCATTGTTATCACCTTCATTTTCTGCAATACGTCCTAAGTAGTAATATGCTAATACAATAGCATGTTCTGGGTTTTGATAAGACCAATAAACCCCGCGACGCTCCGGGTCAAAACCATTACGAGTGATTAACTTATTAAATTGCTCAGTAGCTTCTTTATATTTTTTAGCTTGAAACTGAGTCATAGCAGCGCGTGAGTAAAGACGAATATTATATTTTAAAGGAGGGATAAAAAGTTTTTCACTATGCAAATAATCCCCAGCTTTATAAGCAATTATTCCATCAATAATCCGGCGTTGGTCTTCTGCTGTTTTCTGACTATTAGAAGGTAGCTTTTTAATATATTCATTTAATGTAGTTAAAGCTTTTTCCGTGTTACCTTCAGCTAAAAGACTAATAGCTAGTTGTTGACATGCTTCACGTCCACCAACATCAAAACCTGCAAAACTTGAAATAGTAAAAGCTTCTTGAGCCGCTGTAATTGCATCTTGGATTCTGCCTAAAAACAAATAGAGGTCAGACTGATATAGGCGAACTTGGGTTTCTACAGAAATATTTTTAGATTTTTTTGCTGCTACTAAAGCATTTTCTAAATATTTTTCTGCTTCTTTAGATTTACCTTGATAAATAGCCAATCGATAAAAAGCTAAGTGCGCCCAAGCTGTGCCAGCAATATCATCACTAAGCTCAATATATTCTTTAAGTAACTGTTTGCCTTTTTCCTCTTCACCCTTTAATAAATAAGCTTGCCCTAAATCTAAATAAGCCCTATAGCCTCGGAAATCTCTTTTAATTTCTACCATAGCCTCATATTCTTTTAGAGCATCTTCATATTTTCCCATACGAAAGTAAATATTACCTAATAGATTTCGCCCTTCAGGTTGACCCGGATGTAAAGCTATGGATTTACGCATCATAGAGCTAGCAGAAATATAATCTTCATCATCTGCATAGGCTTGAGCTAAAGAAACATACATAACATTAAATTCTGGAGCTAGTTCTAAAATTCGGTTGTAGCTATCAATAGCCTTTTTATAATCGCCATTACGCCATAAACACAACCCTTTCCATAAATGAACTTCTTTATCTCGTGGATAATTAGCTTCCATTTGTTCAAAAATCGTTAAGGCTGGGCTATAGTCTCCATCTTTATAAGCATTATAATAAGCATTTACACCCCGAATTAGTAATTGTTCTCTATAACCAGCGCGGTCAATATATTGAAGTGCTTTCTTAAAAGCTTCTCCTGCTCCAGCCGTATCATTACGGACAAATTTTGCATTTCCAACTTGTAAATGAGCTAAAGCAAATTGACCATCTATTTCAACGGCTCTTTCTAAATCATCTAACCCTTCATCAAAGTTTGTTAGCCAACAACGTTCTACACCTCGAGTATAGAGGCGAAAAGCCTCTACAGATGTAGTTGTTACTTTGCCTAACATTGGTGTTTCATCATTAATATTTTCTGGGTTGTAATGACGTGTGACTTTAGCTGTAATAGCATCAACTAAGGTAAATATCTCATCAATATTATTGCCTTCGATAATATCCGATAGGATAATTTTGCCAGACTTAACTTCTTCTAATGTAATATTTAAGCGAAGTTTACTATTAATTTTAATTACTGATCCAGAAAGTACAGCCGATGCCCCAACTTTACGAGCTACTTCTGAAGAAGTAGTGCGGTCAATAGATTGAACATTTTGTTTTCCTAAGATTTGCAATGTATCAAAAAGTCGCTGTTTACTAACAACTTCAATTGTCCTAACTTGTGCAAGGTCTGTTGTTAACATTTCTGTTAAACCACGTCCTAACCACTCTAAACTATTGTCATTAGTAAAGTTATCAAAATACATTACTGCAATTAATGGACGTTCATTTCCTACACTTGCACTATTATAATACTTAAAAGCTAAAATCCCACTTGTTAAGGCTAGTAGTAAAGCTAGTGTTACTACAACAATCTTAAAAGTTCTTTTTTTAATAGTTTTAGGCGTTTCTTGAATTGTTGTTTTGATTAATTTTTCTTCTACAGTAATATCATCTAAGCCATCTTTAGTTTTTCTAGCACTTGGCTCAACAGGTGTTGGAGGTATGGTAGATCGTTGATTAGGTGTTTCACTACGAAAATCATCTGCCCCAGAATATTCAAAATAATGTTCTGTAAATAATTTAATTGCTAAGGCACGTAATTCTTTGCCCATTTCCTAGCACTTTTATATCTATCTTCTACTTTTTTGTTTAAAGCTTTACTTACAACAGCAACTAACTCTTCTGGAACATCTGCATTATAAGAACGAATTGGTGGAGGATCTTCAGTAGTTATAGCTACTACAAGTTGTTGATTATTACTTACCTTAAAAGGGTGTTGGCCTGCAATCATTTCATAAAGAAGTATTCCAAAAGCAAAAATGTCGGCTCTCTGATCTACTTCTTTACCAAGGATTTGTTCAGGTGACATATAGCGAGGAGTTCCAACTAAAACACCTTCACGAGTTAAATCATCATTGGCAGCATCGGCAGACATAGTGCCTTCTATAGAAGTATCAATAAATTTAGCTAATCCAAAATCTAGGACTTTTACTTGTTCTTTTCGATTAATTAAAATATTGCCAGGTTTTATATCTCGGTGCAAAACTCCATGTTCATGAGCTTCTGCTAAGGCTTCAGCAATTTGTATTGCATATTTTAAGACATTTTTAATAGAAATTTTTTCCCGTCTTAACAACCGTGAGAGCGGCTCACCATCAATGTATTCCATTAAAATAAAGTGACGGCCATTATGTTCTTCTACATTATAAAGTGTGGCAATATTTGGATGAGAAAGTCTAGCGGTTGCTTGTGCTTCGCGTAAAAATCGTCTTACTACTCTTTCACGGGTTTCTAATTCACGGGGTAAAAACTTAAGTGCTACTGTACGATTAAGCATTGTATCCAGGGCCAGATAGACTTCGCCCATGCCCCCAGCCCCAAGCAATTTCTCAATTTTATATTTGCCGATGCTCTGCCCAATCATTATTTTATTTATTAAAAGGCGTGAATTTCTTTCTTAAAACTTTGATATTAGCCTTGATTTAACTCTTTTTCAAACTGAGATTTCAAAAGAAAATTTTAACTAAGTATCAATATTACTTTATACTTAGGCAGATTAACTAAATTTATTAAGAAAATACTTTTTCTAGTGATTATTAATTAGACAAAATTTTAATTATTATTTTGGTAAAGCAGCCTTTAATTCATCAATTGTTGGTGATTTAGCATCCCAAATTTTTAGCACTTTAGAATCTTTTAGTAAAAAAACTCGTGGAGTGTCACCTTTTTCTAATAACTTAAAAAAGTCTGTGTCTGAAATGCGTCCAATAGGGAATTTAGAATTAAATTTTTTCTGAAAACCTTTTACCTCATCTGCTCGATTAGGACAAACTGCAACAAGTGGTGCTAAATTAGCAGAATCGTCAAAAATTTGATTAAAATTTGGTACATTTGCCTGACAATGATCACAGCCCGTATCCATTAAAACTACTATTTGTGTACCTTTACGGATATCAACATTATCTAAATCTGAAATCGCAATATTTTCAAAAAGGTTTGGTTCTGTTACTTGGAGTCTTAAAACAGGGTCAGAGGATTGTTTAGGACTAAAGCTAGCATAAGTAGAAACTCCTAAACCAAGCACTACACTAGCCGTTACAATTATTAATTTCCAACTTTGGTTTGAAATAGATTCTTTCATTTTCTTCCAAGCTAATACTTGTGTAGCAATTAAGAAGCCTAATAATATTGCATCAAAAATAAAAGCTTCCTTTGGGCTATGTTGAAATTTTGAACCAAAACAACCACAATTTGCCGTTGAGCCTGTATACCATGACCAACTAATAAAAGTAAGAAAAACAGCAAATAAAGCTGCTGTAGAAGCTACAACATATTTTCTTAAGTAACCGACTATTAAAGCTGCTCCTAAAGCACATTCAACTACTACTAATAGCCAAACAGCTATAGTAACTAAAGTAGGTTGAGTGATTATATTATAGCTAAGGATTTGTTTTACTGAATCCAGCATTTCATAAGCTTTAATCAAGCCTGCAACTAATAAAACGCCTCCAACAAGTATTTCCATTAAACGAGCAGCAATAAAACGCCAATTATTACTTAACATAACAACCTTTCCAAATAAAACAGTTTAGCTTTAAGCACGCTGATCATAAATTTTTAGTTTTAATCCAGGACGTAGAACTTTTCCTCTTATTTCATTTTCTAAACTAGAAATTTCCCAACAACCTATTCCCCAATCTCTTGCAAAAGGATATCGCCAGCGTCTACGCCAATAATTACGCCAGGCTACAAGTTTATAAGAATAGCATTCACAAATTAAATATCCTCGTCTAGAATAAGTAAAAAAGTAAACCTCATCTGAAGGCCAGCCCATAGGTTGATTAAGATTTATAGAGTTTATAGCAGAAGAAGCTAGTTCTTTCATAGCTCTATCACACCGATCAAATATTCTATGTATTGGAGTTACAGCACGATGATTTCCAAATTGACCTAGTGCATAAATTGCTTCTACTACAACATTTATATCTTCATCCTCTAGTAAAGCACAAAAGACAGAAAACAATTCTTGGTTAACTTGACGGCTTAAACCTCTAGTAGCAGCAGCACGAACTTCAGAGCTTTCATCTCTAAGTAGATGAAACAAAACAGCTTTGACTCTATGTCATCCCCTAAACGCCCTAAAGCAATTGCTCCTCTAGCCCTTGCAGATGCGTTTTTTTCTCTAGTACAGCTTTACATAAGCGGTTGATATTTTCCTTTGTACCAACACGCCCTAGAGCATCATAGGCTAAACATCTAACTTCTAAATCTGTATCTGATGTAGCAACAATTAATTTAGGGATGTCTTTGTTTTTTTCCCAACTATTAATTTTTGGCTCAAAAAAATCATACCAAGTAATCATTTTTACTTAAAATTTTAAGATAGTTAATAGAAAATTTTGTATTAATACTTAAACAAATAGCAAATTTGTTAGATTTTTATAAGGATAACGCAGTTATTTTTCTTGAGCAACTAGAGCAGTTAAAACATTGCTTAAAGGCTGATAAATTTTATATGTACTCCGTAAAAAACCTTAAAATCTTTGGAAACAATAAGTAATGTTTAATAAAAAACCTAAGAAAAACATAAAACAGGCTATACAACCAGTTAATAGTTATGAAATAATTGAATTTCCTAAAAAAAATCTAAATTACAAAATCAAATCAAATAACTCTTAAATTAAGTTGGAGGACTGTTTAATGAATTCGCCTGTTTACAAAAAACTATCCAGTCCATCTAAATCAAGCTTTAACAAAATAGCTGTTGGTTTAGTTGGATTTATTGCTTTGTTTATTTCTTTATTTACACTGCAAACTAATTCCCAAGCTGCTAGTCAAGGCCCTCAAAATCCACAAGAAAACTCTCTTGAAAATGCTCTAACAATGCCTGATGTAGCTATAGACAAAAACTATATGTCTACAATTAGACAATCATTACAAAAAAACCGTTTAAGAGGTTTAGTAGAACCAGAGCCAAAAGTAGTTCCTGCTGGAACTAGAGCCAATCGAGTAACTTTTACAGCTAATGAAACTACTGGTCAACTTACAGCATTTGCTGATACTAATGATGATTTAACCCCAGAAGCAAGTGAAACCTTTGCTACTGCTGATCAAAACAGCGTTTTTACATCTTTGGCTGTTAGCAGAAGAACTAAAAAACATTATGCTGGTTCTATTTCTTTTGATGGCCCAGATGCTGGAATGGGCAAAATCTCAATAATTGATAATGATGCTGATTCAACTTATAAAGGAACTGTTTCTGGTAGTTTTTCTGTTGGTCAAGGAACTCCTATTGGACTTGCTCTTATAAATTCACCCCAAGGCGATATTTTAGTTGTTGCAAGCTATTTCTTTGAAGCTGCTGTTTTTGACCTTGCTGCTACTGATAAATTCACCGTAACAGCTTATTTACCAGGAGCTAATGGTGTACCAGATGGAACACAATCAATGGTTATACCCATAAACACACAAACCTTTAATGCTACTTTTGGAGGTATGGCTACTGATAGTAAAGGAAACCTTTTTATTAACTTAGTATCAATTAGTCCAACTAATGGCGCACTTAATGGTTTAATAGCTGTTTTCTCAGATACTGATGGTAATTTTATACCAGATACAGGAAAAGCTTTTGCTAGCCGTTCAGATGCTAATAATCTAAATCCTCTTTCTGCAAGTAGTATTGTTGTAAAACCTGGCCCAAATGGTGTAGGTACACAAATGATTACTTACAGTAATAATGAAATTTTTGGAGGATTAAATAGATCTCAAATAGCTGTTTACACTGATGCTAATGATGACTTAGTAGCTGATGGCCCACCAAGAATATTTTTAACCGTTCCAACACAATTTAGAGGATTTTTCACAGATTTTGGTGAAGGTACATCCGCTATATTTAGCACTACTATGGATTTTGGCGATGACCGAGCAGCTTTTAGCTATATAACTGTAGCTGGTAACAATATTGCTCAAGCTGGTGTCGCTTTTGTAAAAGATAATGGTAATGGATTTGGTACAGGAACTGCTCCTATTGTTGAAAATCCTGCTGCTATGGGTCTTTTTAACCTTGTTAGAGGTGTACCAAATAATTCTGTTCCTGCTGATGCTACCCCTCCAACTGTTGCAGTAACCTCACCTAATGGTGGTGAAATGGTAATGGGTGGAACTAATCTTTCAATTACCTTTACTTCTTCTGATGATACTGCTGTAACTACTCACGACATTAATTTATCAACCGATGGTGGTCAAACCTTCCCAGTAGTTATCACTTCTGGTTTAGCTGGTAATGTCCAAAGCTTTACATTCCCTGTCCCACCAGCATTAGATACTCCTATGGCCCGTGTTCAAGTAGTAGCTAAAGACGCTGCTGGTAATATGGCTACTGATGCTAGTGATGCTAACTTTACTGTTGTTAGGGCTGCTGTTGTTGATAGTACTGCTCCAACTGTAATGATTAGCTCACCTCAATCAGGTGCAATGCTTAATGGTGGAAGTATGGCAACGGTTAATTTTACTTCTACAGATAATGTTGCTGTTTCTTCTCATAATATTTTATTTGCTGCTGATGGAACTAACTTTAGCACCACATTAGTTAGTGGTTTACCTGGTGTTGCTACTTCATTTACATTTAGAGTTCCTAGCATAAGTTCTACAACTGCTGCTCTTCGTGTTGAAGCTGTTGATAGCTCTGGTAATAGAGGTAATGCAACCGTTGGGCAATTAACAGTTATTACAGACACTCAAGCACCAACCGTTACAGTTACTTCACCTAATGCACAAAACAAGAAACTTAATGGTAATAGCCAATTTAATGTCACCTTTACTTCTCAAGATAATACTGGTGTAGCTTCTCATGATATTCAAATTACACTGGATGGAACTAACTTTATGACCTTAGCATCTGGCTTACCTGGTACAGCTACTTCTGCTATGGTTACTATTCCTAATATGAAGACCAAGAAAACTGCTGCTATTCGTGTAGTTGCTAGAGATGCTGCTGGCAATATGGGTTCTGGTACATCTCCAGCATTTAAGATTAAAGCTACTAGATAGCAAATTGTAAAATTTTTAGTTAAATCTAAACAAAAAAGGAAAGGATTTAAATCCTTTCCTTTTTTATTTTGTAATTAAAAATTAAAATATAAATTAATCTACCTCCAATTTTAGGAAACCTTATGCAATCTATTAAATCTATTAAATCTATTAAATCTATTAAATCTATTAAATCATTAACAAAAAACTTAAATTTACTATTTTTATTATTAATAATACTGTTAAGTTATCAGACCAATGTTTTTGCAGATCAACTTAAACAAAATAAACCTATAAAGATAAAAACTAAAGTTTCACTACCTACTTTTACTATAAATAAAGAGCGAGTCATTAAGTTAAATACAGCTAATAAAGAAAGTTCTGACAACATAGCACCTCTAGCAATACCTTCTGGAATAACTCTAAGTAAAGTTTCTTTTTATGGTGTTGATTCAAGTAGTAGTGTAATTGTCTCGGCTGATACTAATGAAGATCGAGTGCCTGAAACCAATGACACTTTTATTGCTGCTGATGATCCAGCTAATGAAATCCCTACAGCAATGTCAATTAGTAGAACAACAGGAAAAATCTATATTGGTTTTGTTGCTGCTGATGGGCCAAATAAACAAAATGGTCAAATAGTAATTACAAATAATAGCAAAGGCGATTTTAAGGCAAGTAAAGAGTCTAGTTTTTCTACTGGTAAAGGTACACCCTTGGGATTAACAGTTCTTAATACAACTAAAGGGGACGTTTTAATTGTTGCTAGTTTATTCTTTTCACAAGGCTTATTTGATATAAATGACCAGGATAGCTATACAATTACAGCTTATTTACCTAATTCTAATGGTGTTCCTGATGGTAAAAATAAAGTAACTATACTAGCAGCTAATTCATTATTAAATAATCGTACAATTAATTTTGGTTTTGGTGGCTTAGCCCTAGATAGCAAAGGCAATCTTTATGCTAATGTCACTTCTA
>JADJPF010000021.1 GCA_016713405.1 Blastocatellia bacterium | reverse complement strand
AGCCTCCTTACCGACAATATCAATTTGGTGCAACTATAGGTGGCCCAATAAAACAGGACAAAGCCTTCTTTTTTCTTTCTTTTGAGCGTCTTTCTATTAAACAAAATAATATTGTTACTATTAGCAATGATACTGTTAGGGCTGCTCAAAACATAGGGCTTCCATTAAGCAATGGGCCAAGTGCATTTTCTCAAGCCGCTTCTAATTTTTTGATCCGCACTGACTTCAGACCTAGCCCAAATAATCTTTTCTATGTGCGTTATAATTTTGGGGGTGCTTATAATGGCGCATTAGAGCCTTTTGGCGGTTTGGTTGGTCAAACCAACAGCGGGTTACAATTTTTAAAAGATAACTCTTTAGCTATTACTAACACAAGGGTAAATACTAAATTAAATCTTACTAATGAATTTAGGTTTCTTTTTGGCCCACGTGATCAAGATGTTTTGCCAGTAAATCCAGGGCCACAAGTCCGCCTGGTTGCTCCTGAAGGGTTAGTAACTTTTGGACGAGGTACTTTTTTACCTCAAACAAGAGATATGAAAACCTATCAATTTGTTGATAATGTTGCACTTGTTAGAGGTAAACACCAAATCAAAACAGGAATAGATTACACTTATATAACTTTATTTGATTTATTACCAATTTTTCCTGGTGGCTTAGGTTTCTTTCAACCAATAGATTTTTCTGCTGCTACAGGGATTCCCGGCCTACCTGCCTTTAGTGGCTTAGAAACTTTTGACCCTAATACCCGTAGCCCACAGCAACGAGCTTTTTTAACCATAGCCTCAAGCCAGTTTCCTCTTTTCTTTCCCGGCTTTCCTGCTGGTTTACCTTTAGCTGATCTTTCTTTGCCTACAGCTTATATTCAAGGTTTTGGTTCTGCTAAAGGTGGATTAAATACAAAGTTGTTCGCCGCTTATGTTCAAGATGATATTCGTCTAAAGCCTAATTTATTGGTTAAAGTAGGCTTACGCTATGATTTACATAGAGTTACTTCTGTACCTAACAATAATGGGAATTTTAGTCCTAGAATAGGTTTTTCTTATAGCCCAACAAAATTGCCTAATTTAAGGGTGCATGGAGCTTATGGACTCTTTTTTGCGGTTCCTTTAACTGGTACCCCTATAGGTGTTTTGCTTAATAGTACAGGAAGGCTTTCTTTTCCTGCTGTGCCATTTCCTTTTTCTATTTTGCCATTTAGCCGACCTACGCATAATTACCCAGATGGTGATCAAATTCCAAGCGATTTACCAGTTGATCCTAGCTTTGACTCTAGATTAGTTAACCAAAAAAATTTACGTAATAGCTATGCCCAGCACATAGATTTTAGTGCTAGTTATTTATTGACACCAGATACTTTATTTTCTTTTTCCTATAATTTTATCCGAGGTGTAAAGCTTTATGGGCCTCGTAATATTAACCCTGTAGTGCGTCCAGTCCCAGGTGATCCAGTTGCTAGTGTAAAAACAGGTCGTGTTATTCCAAATGCTGGAGATATTTCAGAATTTTCTTCCATTTTTGATAGCTACTATCATGCTGGAACAATTTCTTTGTCTCGTCGATTAACAACCAATTTTAGCTTTTTAACACACTACACTTTTTCAAAAGCAATTGATAACACAGTAGATTTTCGTCCAGACTTACAAGAAATAGTTGACTCTTTTCGCCTAGATTTGGAAAGAGGCTTGTCTATACAAGATTCTAGGCATAGATTTGTGTTTTCTGGCCTTTGGAATCTAAATTATTCCAAAAATAAATTTCTTAGCGATTATCAACTTTCTACTATTGTTACTTTGGAATCTGGACATCCTTTTAATTTGTTAGCAGGAACGGATCTTAATTTAAGTGGAGATGCTTTTGGTGCTACTGACCGACCTCTTGTTGGAGGAGTAAGCATTGGTCGTAGTAGGGGAGAATTACCAGGTTTTGCTAGCACCGATATGCGCTTAACAAAAAAGGTTAGTTTTAACGAAACTATGAATGTATTTGGTTTTGTAGAAGTTTTTAATTTATTTAACCGTACTAATATCAGCGAAGTAGACCGAATTTTTCCGCCTGATCGTAATGGGAATTTCTTGTTACCACCACAAGAAAATGGTAGGTTTAAGGCTTTACCAGAACGTTTTCGTAACTCTTTTTCTGCACGACAAATACAATTAGGTATTCGCTTTACTTTTTAACCATCATTAAAAAAGTAGAAATTATTAAATAGACTTAGAATTGTTATAGTAGAACTTATTAGCTCTACATTCTTTTATTTTCAATGTTTTTTTTTAATTTATGGCTACATTCTTTACTATGGTTAGTTTTACATCGTTTCTACTGCTATATTCCTTCTCTGACAGAAGAGGAATATTGAGAGCGAAAAATAGTTTTTCCTGTTTATCAAATCTATAATGGATACATTTTTATTAACACCTAACTTTTACCCTACAACCTTTTCCTAATTTGTTGTATGTTTCTACTTATCTTTTATGTCTTAGTGAATACACACCATAAATAATAAAGGTCTAAGAATACTATGCCAGAATCGAATGATAACAAAAATACTCTAATTGCAAATCCATCTGTAACGCCCACACATATTGAAAAAGGTCGAGGCATAGAAGTATCTGATTTTGGAAACTTTTGCGAAGGTGATAAAGATCCTAGCTTAAATAAAACCATTAAAACATTAGTTTACGGCTCAAAAGATTTAATAGTCTACCTTGATGATCAAGACGAGATCCAATGGTCTACTGCTTCCTCTTGTAGTCTTGATGCTAATACATCAAAAACCATAAGCACCATAATAGAGTTAGAAGTATTGTGCAAAGAGCCTTTAACACAAGAAGAAAAACAATCTTTTAAAGTATTGCTTGCACAAAGTTTAGCTGACAGCTTGATAGGCCAACATGATGCAGCACAAGAAGTCCTTCTTAAAGCAAGAGCATATCTTCAAGAAAAAGCCACAGAAAACTATAGAATTTGTTATGTGATAGGGCCGTTTTTATGACGTTGCTTTCTATGAGCATTGCATTGCTGCTTTGGATTAACAAAGATTGGGTTCTATCTTACAAAATAAATATTGATATAGTTCTTGGAATGCTGTTTGGTTCTCTAGGAGCATTATTATCTATATTTACCCGTTTACAAAATATAGAAATGTCTACAACTGGATCACGTAAATATACTTATATAAGTGAAGGTGTAGCTCGTGTCATCGTCGGGGAAATTGGTGCTTTGTTAACCGCCCTTGCCATAAAATCTAATGTTGTAGTTGGTTTAATCAATAGTTTTTCTAACCCTCTTGCTGGCCTTTTAGCTTTTTGTATTGTTGCTGCTTTTAGTGAAAGATTTGTCCCTAGTTTAATTAAGAAGTTTGAAGGCTCTTTACCTGAATCTGAATCTGAATCTGAATCTGAAACTGAACCTAAAACCCTTACAAAGCCTATTAACAATGCTCCTAATCCTACTAACAATAGTTCAACTACAACTCCTAAAAATGATCCTAATACAAAAAACGAATGATTACAAAATTAGCCCAACTAGCCAACTGAAAGAACATTTAACCTATAAGCACGGTAGTGTCCCTCAGTTTCCGTGATGAAAGAAGGTAGAGAATCATATAAAAGATGGTTCTTAAAGGAGCAAAAGCAGGGTTTATGGGGCTAAGGGAGCTATTTTAACAGTGAGTGATCAAGACAAGATTATAAGAAATTCAGCTTTGATTAAACATTTGAAAAATTGTAGCAAAAAACCTTTTGCTTTACATATATTGTTTTCATATAGTTACCTATATTCCTGAACTAGTTTTTTCTTATATTCAGTCTTCTATCACTTAAACTCATCACGGAAACTGAGGGACACCGCCAAAAATTTTCAAACTACTTTTATATTTATAATCTCTTAAGATATTGAATAACCAATAAATCTTCAAGTGATCGGCTAAGTATATGAACCATTATATAAAAATAATAGTTTGCTTAATTTTCTTTGTTATTACAAGTATAGCTTATGGATTTTCTAGCGGCCCTGTACCAGGTCGGACAGGCGCGCCAGGTGAGTTAACTTGTGTTGATTGTCATGACTCTTTTGAGCTTAATCGGGGCCCGGGACGGGTAGAAATTTTAGATTTACCAAAAACCTATCAAGCAGGCCAAAGAATAAAAGTCCGTGTAAATGTTAGACAAAATAATCAAAAACGTTGGGGATTTCAGCTAACTGCCTTAGACAAACAAGAACAAGCTGTTGGACAATTTGTTATTACTGATGCTGCAAATACTCAAATAATTACCAGTGATAACCGTGTATATGTTGAACATACTAACCAAGGTTCAATGGCAACTACTCCAGGTGGACGAGATTGGGTATTTGAATGGGTTGCGCCAGATGTAGATCGTGGGCCAGTAATTTTTTATGCTAGCGGAAATGCTGCTGATGGTCTTGGTAATAGCGAAGGCGATTTTATTTATACAACAGCATTTGAAATAGGAAGTTTTTCTGACCCAGAGGTTACTCTATCTTCTCCAAATGGTGGTGAAACTTTTACAGGTGGACAAGTAACTACGGTCAAATGGACATCAACTAATGCTATTTCTCATGATATTTTTATTCAAGTAAATGGATTAATGGATATTCCAAAGCTAATTATTAGTGGCTTAAGTGGTGATATTCAGGAATTTAGATGGCAAGTACCTCTAGATCTCTCTACAACAAAAGCACGAATTATTATTGTAGCTCAAGGTGCAAGTGGACGTGCTGATTCAGATAGTTCTGATAGAGATATTACAATTTTAGCTGGTCAAGTAGTTCCTGGCCCCATTATTAAGACAGTTAAAGTCACAAATAAAAAAATTTAACAAGTCATCTCTCTAAGAAACACAACAAACAACAAGTCTTAAAAAATAAAAATTACTAAAAAGAAGGAAAAAATACTATGTGTGCTGCTGAATGGAATGAAAGAAGCGTCGCTCATATGTTACGCCGAGTAGGATTTGGCGCAACACCAGAAGAAATAAAGTTTTATCTTGATATGGGCCAAGCCCGCGCCATTGATTATATTCTTAACTATGAATCAATAGATGATAGCGAAGTAGACCGCCAGATTGCTGCGGCTAATTTAGATTTAACTAAAACCTCTGATTTAATTCTTTGGTGGGTCTTAAGAATGATTTTTACTAAAAGACCGTTACAAGAAAAAATGGTTTTCTTTTGGCATGATCATTTTGCAACTGCAATTTTCAAAGTAAAAGAACAAGAATTGATGTTGCAACAAAACCAATTATTTAGAAAATTTGCTTTAGGCAATTTCCAAGATTTTCTTTTAGCAGTTTCTCAAGACCCAGCAATGATCATTTGGTTAGACAATTTTACTAACAAAAAAGGTCAACCTAATGAAAACTATGCACGTGAACTTAACGAACTTTTTTCAATGGGCGTTGGCAATTATACGGAAATGGATGTAAAAGAAGCCGCTCGTGCTTTTACAGGTTGGTCAATTAATCGTAGGACAAAAGAATTCCAATTTGAAACCAATCAACATGACTTTGGAACTAAAACTTTTTTAGGTGAAACCGGCCCATTTAACGGTGATGATATTGTGCGAATTATTTCTGGCAAACCTGCTACAGCACAATTTATTAGTAAGAAATTATTTGAATTCTTTGCTTTCCAAAATCCAAAACAAAGCACCATTGATAATTTAGCTAATATTTATTTAACCAGTAGATTTAGCATCAAAGCTGTGATGCAAGCAATTCTTACTTCAGATGAATTTTTCTCAGAAAAAGCATTTAATAGTATAGTAAAAAGCCCTACAGAATATGTAGTTGGAACATTAAAAATGCTTAAAGCTACAATTGATACTCGTGGCAAAGCTGGGGATATTCTTAATTCTCTATCTATACAAGGTCAAACTCTTTTTAATCCTCCTTCTGTAAGTGGTTGGGATGGTGGTATAGAGTGGATTAACACTTCAACTTTACTTAATCGTTTTAACTTTGCTAATACATTATCTAGCAATCGTATGACACGAGGAGCAACCATTGATCCTAAAGCACTACTTTCTAACTCAAAAGCAACAAAATCTAAAGATGTAGTTGATTTTTTCCTTAAACAATTAGGTCTTTTTGATGTTGATGTATTAAGCAATAAAACACTTAAGAAATATTTAGATCAAAACGATGATGGTTCAAAAGGCAAATTTACTTTAACTGATGCAAACATTGACAAAAAAGTTAGAGGTTTAATCCATTTAATTATTACTTTACCTGACTACCAACTTAATTAATTTATAGAGGAGATTACCATGGCACACTCAAGAAGAGATTTCTTAAAAGGAACAATAGGTTTACTTTCATTATCAATTGCATCACCAGAACTTTGTTTTCAAAGCTCTAGCAATGTTTTTGCCGCACCAAATCCATCTGGTAAAGTGTTGGTAGTTGTACAGCTAGATGGAGGAAATGATGGGTTAAATACTGTTATTCCTTATACTGACAAGGCTTATTATGATGCACGTCCAATGCTTGCAATTGCAGAAAGCTCAGTCCTAAAAGCTAGTGATAACTTAGGTTTTCACCCAGTGATGAGCAAATTTAAGAGCTTATTTGATCAAAAGCGAATTGCTGTAATTCAAAATACTGGATATCCAAATCCAAATCTTTCGCATTTCCAATCACGAGCAATTTATCATCGTGCCGACCCAACAACTAGAGAAGAAGTTTTTCAACTAGGCTGGTTAGGTAAATATGGAGATGTAAAACTTTCTGACACTGGCAACCCTTTATCAGTAATTAATCTTGGTGATGGGCGAGGATCCGCAGCTTTACCTAAGAGTTTAGTGGCAGAAAAACTTATCCCTGCTTCTATAAATAGTTTTCCTTTATATCAATTCCAAACAGATGCTAAATATCCGGCTGACCGAAACAATCAAATTAACACTTTAGCAAAAAGCAATGCTATTAAGTCAGATGATTTTAATTTTCTCTATGTTGAACAAACTGCGTTAGATGCGCTTGATAGCTCTCAATCTTTACAAGCAGGAATTACTAAATATACTCCAACCATTAAATACCCAGAAAATAGCCTTGGTGTTCAGTTGCAAATGGCAGCACAAGTAATAGCTGGCGATTTAGGAGCGCAAGTAATTCACGTTACATTAGGAGGGTTTGATACTCACTCAGGACAAAAGAGCGACCACGAAGAACTATTAACCGCTATTTCAGAAAGTTTTGATGCTTTTTACCAAGATTTAGTTAGATTAGGTAAAGCTGATAGTGTATTAGTAATGGCATTTTCTGAATTTGGTCGTAGAGTTCGTGAAAATGGGAGTGCGGGAACTGATCATGGAACTTCTGGCCCAATGTTTGTAATGGGTAATGCTGTTAAAGGTGGTTTTTATGGTAATAGCCCTAACCTTACAAATTTAGACAATACTGGTAATACAATTTTTGATATAGATTTTCGTTCTGTCTATAGCACAATTCTTAGTGATTGGTTACTAACAGATCCTCAGCCTATATTAGGTGGCAAGTTTGAAAACATTGGATTTATTAACAAATAAGGATTAGGGTTGGGCAAATAAAGGTTTATACTGATAATACAATCTGAGATAAGAAAGGATTATCGGTATAAATCTTGTGTGTATTAGTAGTTTTGTTTTTAAAAATAACTTTTAGCTAATCAATAAGCTTAAAGCCTTTGTAGGGAAGGATATCTTTTACTGCAAATATTTTATGAGGTTTAAAATCAGCTAAGGGAATAGAAAAAACTTCTGTCCTTTTCCAAAAATTATGTAGCTTTACTTCTAACCTTTTTGTTACTTGATTTGTAAATATTGAATCATAATAAACTTGCTGGAAATCGTCTGATGTTTCTAAAACTAAAAAGCGTTCTGGTACACTTAAGGCTATGTCTTTTGGTAAATATTCTAGGATAAAAATCACTCCATAACGAATTAGATAAAAAACTTTCTCTTTGTAACTTTTTTCATCTACTTGAATTAAATCTTTTTGTATTAGACCTTCACCTTGAACTAGGCTATAGCCTTTATTTAGTAAATAATGATTAATAAATTTTTCTATAAATTTAGTTTCTTGATCATTTAATTTATCAAATAGATGTTTTGGCTCTTTTCCATAATAATTTTTAAGATGACGACGCATCAAAAAATCTAAAATTGTAAAGTTATTATCTTTATGCCATTTATAAGATTCTAAAGGTTTTAGCTCCCATCTACGTAATTTGCTAGTTTGAGGCTTGGAAAAATCATAAATATTTTTATTAAGACAATAAAAAAATTGGTAAAAGGCTTGTCTTGCTGTTTGTGAAGTTAAGACAAGCACTTGACCATTGCCAGCTAAAGAAATTGATATTGGTTGGCTCATAAACTAACTATTCTTCTTTGATTTGAAATTTCTTTAGAAAAACAGCTTGGATATTGCTTACAACACTGTTTAAGACTGTATCTGTGTCATGTCCTTTTGTGTTGGCTTCATCAATTGCAGATTGAATAGATATTCCTAAGTCTGTAACCATTTCATTTAGTTCATTTATAAGTTTGACATCTAGCCCAAAATCAATTTCTAAGGTTTGGGTGTAATGACTAATTACTTCATAATCTTCTTGGTAGGTACGAACACGGGTAGTTGATTCTTCTTCATAAGGAATACTACGAGATTTTTTTATTGTATATTCCTGCATTGGATGGATAAAAGCAGGATGACCTTCAAATTCAGTATTAGGGATTAATTTAGGGTTACGACGTGGAAGTTTGCGAATAAGTTCGCCTAAAGTACTATGAGCATTTTCTAAGGCGCGTAGTTGAGGGACGGTTAAATCAGCCTCTATTCCCTGCCAGCTAAAACGACCTGTATTTTTGGAGTTTGCTTTTTGTCTTGCGCCATGTTGAGAAACAACTTCTACAACAATTTTAAGTATATTTCCTGCTATTTCTTGAGGAGTATAATCAACATAAGTTTCCCTGGTTTCTCCTGTTTTTTCTTTTTCTGGAGAATATTTAATTGTTCTTACTTCATGCGCTCTTAATCGTTCTATCCATTGACTAGCCTTAGCCAATTCCCTTTTTTGACGGGTAAATGTTGTTTGTACCATGACTTCCTCTATTTGGTTGGGTTAGAAATTAGGCGCAAAAGACATAAAAGCTATATACCTAGATATTTGATAATGTTAAATAGTCACCTATTTATCACAGAAAAGGCTTAATAGATTTCTCTATCGGGACTTTGCTATCAAAATAAAAAGTATTGTGAAAATAAAGCTCTCAATCTACAAAAAGCTAATGAGGTCTTACGAAACAGCCGCATTTCTTTGCTACTAAGTAGTTAAATACCTTATTTTACAATAATATCCTGCTTTTTATTTTCCTTATGATAGCTCTCATTGTTACTAAAATCTCCCTATAAACTTTTTCTAGTAATTATCGCTAATTATTAGTAGTCAGCTTATAGCTAAACTCACTTACCCAACTAATATTTCTATTAGCAAGATGCTTGATTGATTCCCGCACTTACGACCTTTTTGGAACACGTTCCTTTGTGGTAGTCGCTCCCCAGGTTATTAGTTAATTATGTAGCTTGACTTCAGTGCCGCCACACCCAATTTTTGATAGAAATGAGTTAATAAAGGTAGTGTAAACAGCCTAATTAAAGTAGTTTAGTCACCCTAGCTTCAAATTTGAAAATTTCTACTATCTGAAACTTGATATACACCTTGCACCTAGATAACTATAGCTTTTTTCAAGCCCTTACAGTTACGTAGATTGGGCTATATTCTATGTCCGAATAGTAAAGAAGCTTTCCTCCCGCTAATAAAAGCGGTTTACAACCCGAACAAAGCTAGTTTTTACTAAGCGTTAGCTTACAGTAAAATACCTTTTCTACTCTCTTAATTCTAATTTCTTAATTTTTCAAGGATCTTTTGCCTATCCTCTACTTGTTTGGCGGAACATTCAGCCTTAACACAATACGCTCTTGAATACCTGATCTTTTAATTCTAAAGTCTTAAATCTAAAGCAATTAGCTCTTAAGCCTTGATCGAGACTTTTGTTCGTAACAAATAATATTATTTATTACTTTTTCTGATAATTTTTAGTCTTTTGCAACAAGGATTTTAACAACAGCATTAAGTATTAGCAAGGGGAATTTTAGGAAAAATAGGCACTACCTTAAAAGTAGTGCCTAAAAAACAGACCAAGGCAGAGTGGGAAAAAACATTAGTTGCGTCTAAAGGAAGTCCAGCCCTTAGTCCAATCGTCGCTATCATTTGGCCCGATACCACCTAAAAAATTAACTCTTTCAAAGAAAGTATCATTAGCTGGTGTGGGAGCAACTAAACTGGTGTTAAGTGCTGGTGATGTGGTGGTGGGTTTAAAGTTAGGAGCAGTTTTATTAAGGCTATCGGTAAGCTGTGGATCCATAACTACTATATTATTAAACATATTAGATAAGTCGCCCGCATCAGATCCATCATTATTTTGAAATTGGAATCCACCTTTTTTATTATCAAAAATAATGCCATTTTCTAACACTAAGTTAGTACCAAGTTGATTTAATGTAGATTGATCTTTAATTCTTATTGCAACATCCTTGTAATTTTGAATAATAAAATTACGAATTGTTGCAGCAGTACCAACACGAAGCAACATACCTATGGAAGTACCTGTTTTAGTAACTGAATCCCCAACAACAGTAATATTATGGATTGTTGGATTTGAGCGAGGTGTTAAGTCATTATTTTCTGCATTATTATCAGCCTCAATTCCATTATTAGCTTCAATTGCTCCATCTTGTTGAATTAAAACAAATTGAGCTTTGCCTTGCCAACCACCTGTCCAATCAAAAGCATCATCCATTGAGCCATAAAGCAACAAGTGTTTAACATTTACTGTGCCGCCAAAAATTCTATGGCATCATCGCCGCTTTCAGTAATTTGTACAAAGTCAACTTCTGTTCCTCGTCCAACGCCTTGAAGAGCAAGACCATTTAATTCATTAGTTGGAGTAAGTGGAAACCCTGCAAATTCAATACGTACATAGCGAAGTATTCCGCTATTGTCGTCTGCATTTCTACCACCATATTTTCCGGTGTTACCTTCTCCATCGGCTTCACCGTTGCTATCACCATTATTTATTGGAGCAAAACCATTAATGATTACACCGCCCCAATCGCCGCGCTTACGATTACCTGGGTCTTGTGCGCTAGTAAAAACTATAGGTTTATTAACTTTACCTTTAGCAATTATTTTTGCTCCTCGGTCAATGACTAAAAAGCTACGTGGGCCAGCAAAAATTTGTGTTCCTGGCTTAATTTTTAATGTAGCACCTGAACGAACAAAAACGCCACCTTCTAAAACATAGCGAGTTTTAGCGTTTAAGGTCATATTTCTAGTAATATCTCCTCGCAAAACTACTATATTGCTTTGTGCTTCAACAGAAGTAATATTGTAATCAGTTATCAGACTGACAGACGAAAAAGCTAAGATTAACAAAGTAATAAACAAAAATTTTTTTAACATTTTTTTCTCCAAAATTTAATTTGCTTAAATTTGTGTAATTTATTGTTTAAGAAGAAGTTAGAAAATTTAGAAA
Source organism: Blastocatellia bacterium (assembly GCA_016713405.1). Lineage (NCBI taxonomy): Bacteria > Pseudomonadati > Acidobacteriota > Blastocatellia > Blastocatellia bacterium. The sequence goes on along the minus strand of JADJPF010000021.1, from coordinate 20,777 downwards.
AAAGTATAAGAAACACCTAAACCAAAAGTTCTACCACGACGATAGACTTGGAAAGGTTGGTCAAGGATCTTAAATCGCACTTGACGATTTAATAAATTTTCGCTAGAAAATTTGAGTTCCCAGCGACTATCTTTTTTATCTCCAAATTTTTTGCTAAATAGAAAATCAACTGTTGGAAAGCCTTTTTCTATAATGTCAGGTAAGGCAAAAGTTCCAACATCGCTAATTCTTGCACCTGTGTAATTAAAGATTAGCCGGGCGTTGGATTGAAAATTTGCTAAATCATAATCAAGCGAAGTATTAAGTAAATGTCTGGACTGTCCTGCAAGAGGTCTTTCTTTAGAAGTTAAGACAGAAAGGTCTTGGTCGCCAATACGAATATTTGAGGAAACAAAAGTGTAATTAGTATTAATGCTAATACTAGATAGACGACTATATAAATTACCTAGATTTTGTCTTAATTCAAACTCTAAGCCTTTATTTATCGCTCCTTGAGCATTACGGAAAGAAGTTCTTAGTGCGGTTGTGGATTCAACAACAATTTCAATAGGGCTATTTAAGTTTTTATAGAAAAATCCAAAAGATATTAAATTACCTGAGTTTAAGTATTCTCCCCGTATATCAAAATTACGAATAAGCGCACGTTTTAAGTTTGGGTTGCCTAAAGTAGCACGTCCGCCAGTTATATCGCTAAATTCAAATGGGCTAAGTTCTCTAAATTGAGGACGTGAGACAGTTTGACTATAGCTAGTACGTAAGCTAAATGTAGAGGTAAAATTATAAACTCCGCTAATACTAGGTAAAAAGTCTAGGTCATCTAGTTTTGCAACTATTGGGGTTGATTGAGTAGAAAAAGCATCTAGTGTGCTAACTTCTTGTTTGCCTCGTTCAATACGAACTCCACCAATTAAACGTAATTTATTTCTAGTATAATCACTTAAAATATAGCCAGCAGTTATATCTTGAGCAGCAATATAAAAGTCAGTTGGGCGGGTATCTTCATTAATTTCAAAGCGATCTGGAGCAATATTTTGGCTGGCATAAAGATTTTCTGGGCTAGCACTACGATCTACACCATCAAAACCCCTTGGCAGAAAACGAAAACGACGAGAATTAAACCGACGATCTCGATTAACATTAGAAAAACCTAACTTAAAGCTAAAGGTAGATTTTGAGGTAAAGAAATATTTTAATAGGTCAAAAGCTGGTTCACGAATGCTTTCTCTCATTTCGCTAAACATTCGTAGTCCGCTTTGAGTGGTGTCAAAATAAACAAATTTATTTAATGTAGAGTCAAATTCATAAAGGACTTCTCTAAGGTCTGGTTCATCAAAAGTAGCGCGTGAAAAAGTAAACCGCCAATTTAAGACGCTATTTCCAAGCTTGGATAGAAGATTTTCCCCTGCTAGCTGAAAAGTTCCTGTGCGAGTTTGAACATATTTTAAGCGTGAACCTCTAATGCGACTTCCACGATCATCAAAAAACCCATCTGTAGTACGGGTTTCATCATTAGCATCATTGCTAACAAAATTCTTTAACAGTATCTTATTGTTATTATTAAGCTTATAGGCTAGGTTAACAATTGCACCTAGTCTTACATTTTGTGTGCCATTTGCATAATTATAGCGAGTAGAAGCAAAAACTATGCTATTTCCATTACTATCAGACGCAACACGGAAGAAATTTCTAATTTCATCTTGCTGTTGAGAAGACTTATTGTAGGTGACATTAGCAACAACACCTAATTTTCCTATTTGCGTACTATAAACGGCTCCAAGACTTTGATTAAGAAGTCCATCGCTAATACGAGGTTCAAAAACGTTTTCAAAAGCACGGCCAAAAGTTTGTAGTTGTTGGCTAGTAAAACCAGAAATTAATTGACTTCCACGTCTTAAAGTTTGATTAGGGATAATATCGGGTAGTGCGCGTCGTCCTAGGCCAAACCCTAAAAAATCAAGGCGACTACCTGGATAAGTCAGAAAATCTTGAAAGGTTGTTTGAGTATTTCCACTAAAAGAGCTAGAAATTTTTAACGAAGATCGATTAGGAAATTCTAATGTCTCAATTTTAACTAATCCGCCTGCAAATTCACCTGGCTGATCTGGAGTAAAAGATTTTAATACTTTTAGGCTTTGAACTAACTCGGATGGAACTTGATCTAGTGGGACAACTCGGCGATCCGGTTGTGGTGTAGGCATTAGGGCATCATTAAGCACAGTATTACTATAACGATCACCTAAGCCACGAACATAGACAAATTTATTACCTACAACAGAAACGCCAGGAACTTTTTGTAAAACTCCTGCGACTTCAGAACTACTATCTTTGCTAATTTCTGCACGACTAACTAAGTCAGCTATGGCTAAACCAGTACGTCTTTCTTCTAATAAGGAAATATTGCTATTAGTATTAGCTGTTACTTCTACAACTTCGCTAGCTCCTTCTTGGGTTAAAACTAGGTCAAGAGTTGCTGTTTCACCAGCTATAATTGTGATTTCTTTTTGAGTTTCTAGGAAATTACTTAAGGCAGCACGTATTTGATAAGTACCTGGCTCAAGGTCTAATGAAAAATTACCATCTAAATCACTATTGATTGTTTGTCCAGTATTAATGATTTCTACTGTAACATTAGATAGAACTTCACCAGTGGAAAGGTTTACAACTAAACCTATTAATTTTCCTATTTTTTTCTTTTCTTGGGTGTAAATATTTTTTGCTTTTACAGATGAAAACCCAGTTAAAGCAGGTAAAAATAAATTAGTTGAAATTATACAAGCTAATATAACTGCAAGACGTAGGTTAAAAGGCATATGCCCATCCTTCTTAATTTTTACTAACTCGAAAAAGTTAGTAGAATTTCAAAGGAGAAGCTTAACAGGAAGGTGTAAAAAAACTTTTAATTAAGTGTAAAAATATAGTAAAAAGTATGTAACACTTATTTAAACAATAATTGATAAAAATTAGATCAAATTATTAATTAATATTTTATTAAATTTTCAATTACAATAATTTCTAAATATTCTGTCAACAATGGTTATGAGTTTTTAGTATTAAATAAATATATACAATAAGTTATAATAAATTAAATACAAAGCATTGAAAGCCAATTCTAATTTATAATATGAATGTAACAATAGTATGAATTTTATGTAAATTTATTGTTAACTTTATGTAAAATACCATCTAATTAAGTTACTTAATCTTGAAAATACCTCATTATAGTTTCACCAACACAAATTTGATCGCCTGTTTTTAGAAGATAAGTTTGTTTTGTTGTTACTTTTTCACCATTAAAAAGACTTCCATTAGCACTTCCTAGATCTTCAAAATAAAACTTTCCTGCTTTCCAAACAATCCTGGCATGACGACGAGAAACTTTACCCGAATTATCATACTTAGCTAAATCTATTTCCGGCATAATTCCTGTACTTACATCAAATCGGCCAATTATAGCAACCTCTTTATCTAAGAGAAAGTTAGCTGTTTTTAGTGTATTGGAATAAACTATCTCTAAAGAAGCTTTAAGGTCTGTTGGGCTAGTAAACTTCCTTATTGTTAATTTATCTGACGCTATATCAAGTTTATAAAGATGTTCTTCTAAAGCTGTTTTCATTTCTATTGCAGAAAGGTAACGCTCTCTTGCTCTTTGAGCAGTAGCTTTAAGAAGTATTTGCTCTATTTCTAAGGAAATGCTTGGGTTAAGTCGAGCAGGTGTTGGATTAACAGAGAAATTAAATCCATAAATAGGATGAGAAAGTGGACAATAGCCAACTAATAAATGAATTAATGTTGCACCTAAAGAATAAATATCTGTTGCTGGCGTAACTATGCCCATAAATAGCTCTGGTGGAGCATAACCTACTGTTCCAACAGCAGTTACGCTTGTATGAGACGAAGAAACAAAGCGTGCTACTCCAAAGTCAATTAGGTAAATTCGGTCAATCTCTTCATCATACATAACATTAGTAGGTTTCATATCACGATAAATTACAGGAGGTTTACGGGAATGAACATAGTGTAATACATCACAAAGCTGAATTGCCCATTTAACAACCTGTTTTTCTGATAAAAAGCCTGTGGGAGATTCTTCTAATATTTTTTCTAAATCCTTACCTCCAACACATTTCATTACTAAATAATAATAATCTTCTTCTATAAAATAATCATAAATAGATGGGATAGCTGGATGGTCTAAATTAGCTAAAACTTCTGCTTCACGACGAAAGTCATCAACAGCTTTTTTGTGTTCCTCCATGTTTGAGGTTTCTACAATCATTTTTTTAATTGCTCTTAGGCTATCTGACAAGCGTTTATCTTTTGCTAGATAAACGCTTCCCATTCCACCACCGCCTAAGGGTCGAACAATTTCATAGCGATCAGCAAGAATTTTGCCAGATTGCAGCATATTACCAATACCCTCATTAGCCTTCTTAATAATTGCTAAGTCAGCAAAAAACACAAAATCCATTTATCTTAAATAAGTAAAAAATAAGTAAACTATCTATTCTTTGTAGTAATTATTTGATAGGTACATTGTTATTTTACTCTACCAAAACTGTTAAACAAAGCTAGTAAATTATAAGATTAAAAAATTTTAGTATATATTTTTAATCTATATTTTATAATTACCTAACTATTTTCTATTAGTTAGAGTTTATAAAAATAATTTCTATTTCAAACCTATCATTAATCTAATTATACTTTTTTATATTTTATTAAATTGATACTATTTGCCTTACATTCAACCACAGTAAATTTAAGAATATAAGATTGATAGTCAAATAATTTTAAGGAGAATCAGCAAATTCACATGAAGATCTGTCCTCAATGCCAACGCCAATTTGAGAACAATATAGCTTTTTGTGCTTTTGATGGTCAACAGTTGGTAATATCTTCTAAGGAAGATGCTTTGGTTGGTAGGTTGATAGATTATAAGTATCAACTACATGAAAGAATTGCTAGAGGAGGGACAGGAAGCGTTTATCGTGGTACACATTTACAATTAAACATGCCAATAGCAATTAAAATCTTGCACGCAGAAACGGCTCAAGATTTTACTTCTGTAGAACGTTGTCGACGTGAAGCCTATGCAGCAATGCAAATACGCCATCCTAATGCTATTGCTGTTATGGATTTTGGCGTTACTCCTGATGGATTAGTTTATGTAGTTATGGAATTTCTAGTAGGTAAAACTCTTCGTCAGAAAATTAAAGAAAACCGTTACCCTAGCCTAGTAGAAGTAAATGAGACTATTCAACAAATCTGTGCTGCTCTATCCGTTGCTCATAGACACAAAATCATCCATCGGGACTTAAAACCAGAAAATATTTTTGTTCATAAAGATGGAGAATTAGAAATAGTAAAAGTTTTAGACTTTGGAATTGCCAAATTTAAGGACATTTCTTCTGAAGATGCGATGCAACTAACTCGCCAAGGTATAGTTATTGGCACTCCTTACTATATGTCACCAGAACAATGCTATGGAAAAGAAGTAGATGCGCGCTCAGATATTTACTCGTTAGGAATAATGCTTTATGAGCTTTTAGCAGGACGATTACCTTTTTTAGGCCAATCACACACAGCAATTGCAGTAAAACAAGCCCGTGAAACACCGCGTCCAATTTATGAAATACGATCTAATATTCCACCTGTGCTTAATGCTGTAGTTATGCACGCACTAGAAAAATCTCCATCTAATCGACCAGCAACTATAGAAATATTTGCTCAAGAGTTAGCAGCAGCAATGAAAGCCATCTCCGAAAAAGAATTTATGAAGGTTTTTTTAGAAGCTAGTGAACAAGACCTGGAAGCAGCAATCTTACTAACATCTGACCCAAGTAAAATACCTAGCCAAATGCAAGTTACCAATACCAAAAACAAATCAGGTAGTTCAAAGAAAATTACTTTTGGTTATAGTAATAAAGCTCAAGCTGATTTATTAGCACCCCTATCAACTATAAACACTTTATCTCAAGACCTTATTTCTCAAAACAATGCTTCTATTACCAACAACTTAGAATCTATAAACTTATCTGTTTCTGACAAAAGTTTAGTAGAAGATAAAAGCCTTTCTGACACTACATCAATTCCTCTCACAGAAACAGTAATGCAAAACTACCGAGATAATTTTGCTAATGTCTCTCGTGAAATGTATATGTTGCTACAAATTATTTTGGGTGATTTAGAAACTAATCAAGCAGTAGATGGGATTTTTCTTAATGAGCTAAAAACCACTGTTGACCAATTACGTTCAACAATTTATCACCTACAAAAAATTACTAAATAAATAGTAACATAGAAAATAGGCTTTTGTTATCTTTAACTATAAGAGTTTTGTCAAAATAGATAAAATTTCAGAATCAGACAATTCAGCAAGAACAAAAGGTATATCAAATTCATGAATTTTCTTTAAATCCAAAGTCATTTTAGCAAGATAAATCAATGCCCGTACAAAATATGCTATTTGAGATATAGGATCTATTTGCAAAGCCAAATTACAATCAATCATAGCATTGTCTAAATCACCTTTAACTTTGTAAATAAATGCTCGTAAAACATATGATTCTAAGTGATTTGGGTTTAAAGTAATGGCTTGGCTATAGCTACTAAATGCTATATCAAGTTCATTTTCATAATGATATAGCAAGGCTAAATTAAAATAGGAAAGAGCATCTTTAGAATCAAGCTCAATAGCAAGATGTAAATCTTCTTTAGCTTCTTCAAAACGAGAAAGTTTTTTATAGTTTAATGCTCGGTAGTAAAAAGCTTGTTGATGCTTAGCATCTAATTTGGTAGTCTGACTAAAATCGTTAATTGCTAACTCTAATTTATTCTTACTTTGATAACACAAAGCACGCTTAAAATAAGCTTCTGCTCTGTTAGGTTCTAAGCTAATAACTATATCAAAACATTTAATGGCCTCATCTATATCGTTAATAGCTTGATAAGCAAGTCCGCAGTAATAATGCGCATCGCTATACCCAAAACTATAGCCTATAGCTTCAGTAAAACAATTGATAGCAAATATATGTTCACCTTTTTCTAAATGCGACAACCCTTGATTAATAGAATGCTTAGCTAAATCCTTTAAGTTGACTTGAATACGATTAGTTTTTTCTTCTATTATTCCCTCTTCCCTAAGTGAAAATATAAGTTCTTTAGCAACCTCTAAAACAGATTGTTGACGACGATTAGGATTTTTTTTCTAAAGCTTTTAGTACAACTTTTTCAACGCTAACAGGAATATCAGGCCGCAAACTAGTTAAAGGTTCAGGATCTTCAAACATTTGTTTGCGTAAAACTTCGTAAGGCTCCCAAAAAGCTATTGGGAAAGGTACCCTGCCCGTTAACATTTCATATAAAGTGACCCCAAGATTATAAATATCAGACCTAACATCTAAATTTTTATGAGCCTCGCATTGTTCTGGAGACATATATTCTGGAGTGCCTATTATTTGTTTTGCTGCTCCTGTAAATTGAGTAACATGGTCTGTAGAAATACCAAAATCTAGCACCTTAAGTAATATATTATCTTTTATATCTTCTAAAAGAAAAATATTTTCAGGTTTTATATCACGATGGATAATACCTCTTTCATGAGCAGCAGCAATAGCAGCACAAACTTGTTCAATAAGAAAAGCGACTTTTTTGTAGTTTATTGGGCCTTTTTGAATAATTTCCTGTTTTAAGGTTCTGCCCTTTAGTAGTTCCATAGTTAAATAAACAAGTTCTCCATCATTAAGTGGGCCAAAATCCAGTACTTTTACAATATTTGGATGGGCTATTTTTTTTATTTTTACAGCTTCCAAAAGAAGTCGTTCTACTGCATTAAGTTCGCTTTCTAACATATCAGGATGAATAATTTTAATGGCACATATGGAATTAGTTAAGATATTAGTAGCCTTAAATACCATAGCCATACCACCTTCACCTAATTTTTCCTTAATTAAATAAGTATCTTTTAATACTACATCTAATAGAGCAAACTCCCCATCTTTTGGACAAAATAGCACTTCATCACTAAATATATTACCGCAATTAACACACCTACCCATTTTACTTTCCTTGACTAAAACCTTGATAAACAGCCTTAAAATTTATTGCTTTTGCGATGATATGTAGCTTTTTAAGCTTTACAAGCCCAAATTCCGCCCCTTAAAACTAATATGAGCAAATTTGATTAAAATTTGCATTTCCTTAGTCTAAATGTTACTGTAGCAAAAAGCTTGCTAGCTAAAGCTAAAAATAAGCTATAAAATAGCTACTAACTCCGTCAAAGATCGCAGCTAAACTCTTTATTTCTAAGGAATAAAATTATGTATAAAACAAAAATAGTCTTAGTTTGCCTACTTATTGCGATCATCTCACTACCTGCTTGTATTAGTGCATCAGCTTATTTTGGAAAAATTACAACACCTAAAAACCAAATACTTTATTACTGTAATGCCTCTGAACCTCGCTCAATAGATCCACATAAAACAGCCGGCATTCCTGAAGGCAATATAATAATGAGTGTTATAGAAGGTCTTACAGTCTATGACCCTAAAACCTTAGAACCTCGTCCAGGAATAGCTGAACGATGGGAAGCAGTAGACCAGGCTAAAAAATGGGTTTTCTATTTACGTAAAAATGCTTTTTGGACAGATAAACGCCCTGTTACAGCACACGACTTTATTTGGGCTTGGAAACGTGGAATTGACCCTAAAACTGGAACTCCTTATGCTGGACTACTTTACTTCATAAAAAATGCTGAAGCAATTTCTCAGGGTAAGTCATCTATTAATGATTTAGGAGTCCGTGCAATTGATGATTATACTTTAGAAGTTGAAATGGAACGTCCAACAGCTTTTTTTATAAAGATGACACCTCATTTTGTGTTTTCTCCTTTGCCAAGTTGGGCGATTGAAAAATGGGGAGATCGTTGGACAGAAAGCAAAAATATTGTCACAAATGGAGCTTTTAAGCTTCAAGAACATAAACCTTATAGTCAAGTTGTACTTGTTAAAAATCCTGATTACTGGGACGCAGCAAATGTAAAGCTAGACAAAGCTTATTTTTATCCTGTGGATGACAATCCAACTACAGTAAATCTTTATAAGTCTGGTGAAATTGATGTTATGCAAAGTGGAAGTGTTCCACCAGCTTTTATTAAAGCTTTAAGACATAAAAAAGATTATGTCAAAGGTACATTTTTTACTAGTTATTTCTTTAGTATAAATGTTCAAAAAAAACCTTTTACTGATGTACGAGTACGTAAAGCACTTAATTTAGCTATAGATAAAGCTTCAATCACTGATAAACTTATAGGAAAAGGTGATATTCCAGCAACAACGCTAGTTCCTCCAGGAATATCAGGTTATCCAGAAATCAAAAGCGATGGTTATAATCCAGAATTAGCTAAAAAATTAATGGCTGAAGCAGGTTTTCCTGATGGAAAAGGATTTCCTACTATTACTATTTATTTCAATACTTTAGATACACACCGCCAAATTGCTGAAGCAATACAAAGAATGTGGAAAGAATCTCTTAACATAAATATTGAACTACAAAATGAAGAATGGCAGACCTTTACGGCTCGTCGGGAACGTCGGGAATTTGATTTAGCTAGAAATTCATGGACAGGTGATTACTTAGACCCTGATACTTTCTTAAACTTATTTGGAAAAGATGTTCCAAATAATAATTCTGGCTGGATTAATGAAGAATACGTAAAAATGCTAGAAGAAGCTAATCAAGCCCCTGCCGAAGCTAAACGTAATGAAAAACTAGCAAAAGTAGAAGAATTTCTACTTGATAATTTACCATTTATACCAATTTATTTTACTGCTTTAAGTTATCTTAAAAAGCCTTATGTTGAAGGTTGGTATCCAAATCTTTTTGATACTCACCCTCTAAAAGCTGTTTCTATCAACACAGAATGGAAGCCAGAAAACGAATCCATTAAACCCAACTAGTGTAAGGAGATAGAAAAAATGCTTCGGTTAATCATTCGCCGTCTGCTAGGCATGATACCTATTTTGCTAATTATTATTACTATCACTTTTTTTCTTCTGCGGCTTGCTCCAGGCAGCCCCTTTGCTAATGATAAAGCTTTTCCTCCAGAAGTTATTCAAGCTCTAAATGAGCAATATGGACTAGATAAACCTCTTCATATTCAATATTTTAACTATGTAAAAGAGTTAATGAAAGGAAATCTTGGCCCCTCAACCCGTTATGTAGGACGTTCGGTTAACGAACTTATTTGGCAGCATTTACCAACTTCTGTTGTTTTAGGCTTGCTAGCTTACTTGTTTGCACTAGTTCTTGGTTTAATAATTGGGATAATTTCTTCATTAAGGCAAAATTCACTTCTTGATTATGTTTCAATGGCTGTAGCAATGCTAGGGATTTCCCTGCCAAGTTTTGTACTCGGGCCACTGCTAGTAATTATTTTTTCTCTAACCCTTTTTTGGCTACCTCCAGCACGTTGGGGAGAGCCTAAACATCTAATTTTACCTGCACTTACCTTGTCGGCTGTCTACATTGCTTATATTGCCCGGCTAACTCGTAGCGGAATGCTTGAAGTCCTACGGGCCGATTATATTCGTACTGCTAGAGCCAAAGGACTTGCTGAAAGCGTTGTAGTCCTAAGACACGCGCTAAGAGGTGGAATAATTCCTGTAATTTCATTTACTGGCCCGGCTCTTACATTTTTGCTAGCTGGAACAATTGTTGTAGAAAAAATTTTTGCCGTTCCTGGACTAGGAAAAATCTTTATCGAAGCTGCTAATTCTCGTGATTATTCTGTAGTAATGGGACTAACGCTATTTATTTCTACAGTATTAGTAGTAATGAATCTACTTGTAGATATCACCATAGGTTTACTTGATCCACGTATTAGCTATAAATAGAGGTAAATTGTTATGAGTCAAGAAGTTAATATAGCTAAAAAAGAACTAGTAGTTGGTACTAGTTTATGGGAAGATGCTTGGCGCAGACTGAAAAAAAATAAGCTAGCTATATTTGGTGCTATAGTATTGATACTAATTGTTACTGTTTCTTTATTTGGCCCAATTTTTTCTTCCTACACTTATGACCAAATTAATTTAGATAGAAGTAGCGAGCCTCCAAGTTGGGATCATTGGTTTGGAACTGATCAACTAGGACGCGATATTTTAGTCCGTTCCTTGATTGGCGGACGAATTTCCTTAATGGTTGGGCTAGTTGCAACATCTGTTAGTTTTGTAATAGGTGTAACTTATGGAGCAATTTCTGGTTATTTTGGTGGCTACATTGATGAATTAATGATGAGGATTGTAGACATTATTTATTCATTACCCTACTTATTTTTAGTAATTGTTTTACTAGCGTTTTTTACTAAAAGTATTTTTATGCTTTTTCTGGTTTTAGGTGCTGTGTCTTGGCTAACAATGGCGCGTATTGTTCGAGGGCAAGTTTTGTCAATAAAAAACCAAGAATTTGTTGAAGCAGCCAGGGCCGTAGGAGTAGAAACCCCTCAAATTATTTTCCGTCATATTGTTCCTAATACTTTAGGCCCGGTAATTGTTTATACAACATTAACTATTCCTAGTGCGATGCTTTCAGAAGCATTTCTTAGCTTTTTAGGCTTAGGTGTACAACCTCCGCTAGCAAGTTGGGGAACAATGGTAAATGAAGGAATAGAAGCTATTTCTGTCTATCCTTGGCAATTAATCTTCCCTGGTTTAATGATGGCAATCACGCTTTTTAGCGTAAATTTTTTAGGCGATGGCCTTCGAGCTGCGCTTGATCCACAAATGAGAAAAGACTAAGCAATAATAACTAATTAAGGTAAATATGGCTATAGATAACTCTATTTTGCTAAGTGTCAGAAATCTAAAAACTTATTTCTATAGCGAAGGTGCTGTAGTAAAGGCAGTTGATGACGTTTCTTTTGACTTAAAAAGAGGTGAGACTTTAGGAATTGTTGGCGAATCTGGTTCTGGTAAATCAGTCACAAATTTATCTATTTTGCGATTAATTCCTTATCCTCCAGGAAAAATTGTAGGTGGCGAAGTAAATTTTAATGGTCAAGACTTGATGAAATTATCTGAAAATGAAATTCGCAAAATTCGTGGAAAGCGTATTGCGATGATTTTTCAAGACCCTATGACCTCGCTTAATCCTTTTATGAAGGTTGGAGCGCAATTAACAGAAATTACAGAGTTACACGAAGGTTTAAGTAAAGCAGCAGCCAGAAAAAAAAGCTATTGAAATGTTAGAGCTTGTAGGCATTTCTGATGCAGCACGTCGGATTGATGATTATCCTCATCAATTTTCTGGTGGTATGCGTCAAAGAGTGATGATTGCTATGGCACTTTCTTGTAAACCAGAACTCTTAATTGCTGACGAGCCGACAACCGCTTTGGATGTAACTATCCAAGCACAGATTTTAGAACTAATTAAAGACTTAAAAGAAAAAACTGGCACATCAATAATACTTATTACTCATGACTTAGGGCTAGTAGCAGGAATGACAGATCATATTGCTGTAATGTATGCAGGTAAAATTATAGAATATGCTCCTACAACAGAGTTATTTTCCAGTCCACACCATCCTTATACACAAGGTTTATTAAAGTCTGTGCCTGACCCATTAAACCAACAAGAAAAATTATTTCAAATTCCAGGACTACCACCAGATTTAACAAATTTACCTGTAGGGTGTCCTTTTTCTCCAAGATGTGCTTATGTAACAGATAAATGCAAAGAATTTCCACCAATTAAACAAATTAATAACCAACATTTTTCTGTTTGTTGGCAAGAAAATTAAACGTTATGACTACAGAAAAAAATCTATTAGAAATCAATAATTTACAAGTATATTTTCATTTAAGCGGAGGCGGTTTGCTAGACCGTATAATGGGCAGCAAACCACGCACGGTTAAGGCTGTTGATGATGTTTCATTTAATATTAAAAAGGGTGAGACTTTAGGGCTTGTTGGTGAGTCTGGATGCGGAAAATCAACTACAGGCCGTGCAATTTTGCAATTAGTTAAACCTACAGGTGGACAAATAATTTTCCAAGGTAAAGATTTAGCACAATTACCAAATCAGCAAATGCGTCCTTTTCGCCGACATTTACAAATGATCTTTCAAAATCCTTATGCTTCACTTAATCCTAGAATGACAGTAAAAGACATTATTGCTGAACCTTTAACAGTTTTTAACAATTTAGCTGGTATAGAGTTAGATAGACAAGTACAAAATTTGATGGAAAAAGTAGGCTTAAACCCTCAATTTATAAAGCGTTATCCTCATGAATTTTCTGGCGGCCAGCGGCAGCGAATTGGAATTGCACGAGCCTTAGCACTTAATCCAGATTTTATTGTAGCTGATGAGCCTATTGCAGCATTAGATGTGTCTATTCAAGCTCAAATTATGAACTTGCTCCAACAATTACAAAAAGATCTATCGCTAACTTACTTATTTATTTCTCATGATTTACGAGCCGTTAGATATATGAGCAATCGAGTTGCTGTAATGTATTTAGGCAAAATTGTAGAACTAGCCGAAGCAAGCGAAATTTACCAAAAGCCTCTACACCCTTATACACAAGCCTTGATTTCTGCCGTCCCTGTACCTGATCCAGTAGCAGAAAAAAAGCGGCAACGTATTGTCTTACAAGGAGATGTTCCTAGTCCGTTAAATCCTCCTAGCGGTTGCCGGTTTCATACTCGCTGCCCTCAAGTTATGGCCGAATGTAAAACTAATGAACCAAAGTTTGTAAATATTGGTAATAACCATTATGTAGCTTGTTTTTTAGCAAATAAATAAAATATTAAATTAATAGTGCAGGGTATCTTGACCTAATTTTAGATCAAGCCCAAAATATGCTCTTGGCAAAAGTGCTTTTTGAATAATTTGGGAGAAAATCATGGAATTTCATCCTGTTTGCAAGTTTAGCGAAGTTGGTTTTGGAGAAGCTAAAGGTTTTGTAGTTGAAGGTCACTCAATAGCAATTTTTAATATTCGTGGCAAACTTTATGCAATTGAAAATATGTGTCTCCTGAGTTTGACAGTTGAAAAACATAAATAGTTGAAATAAAAAGGGTAACAAGAAAAAAGAAAAAATCGTTTTCACTACAAAAACGAAAAGGAGAAAGAATCAGAAGGAGAAACATTAGGAGGAATTTTAATTTTCAAAGTTCTGAGGATATCATTGGCAAGGCCAGAAACCTGAGAACGAAGGAAAAATTCGTTGCCTTGAACAAATAAAACAGAATATTGAAGTTCATCAATAGCTTTGAGAATAAGCAAAGGAGAATAAGAAATATTATTTTGCTTAAGCTGGATTTCCAAAGTTCTTTCAAGCAAGAAAGCAATGAAAGACAAGACAAAGTGGCCTTTAATGCGTTTAGCAGTCCAATGAAAAATAGGACGAGTTTCTAAATGAGATTTGAAAATTCTAAAACTTTCTTCAATTTTCCATAACTGATGATAGTAGTCCAAAATATCTTGAGGCGATAAGTCAGTTGCATTGGATTGCAGTCCATAATAACCATCCCAAAGTTCATCCTCAAGGATCTTTTTCTCATCTATTTTTGTGCCTATCTTATTTTGATCCAACTCAATATACTTCAACGCTCCTCGCTTAGAAAGAATTTGACCTTTTTTTCCTTCTACTATTTTCTTAGCTTTTACAATAAGTCGCTCTCTATCAGCTTTATCTTTTCTGCCCTCCTTTTGACCAACTGCAAATCAAATCATCTTCTTCTAACTTGATTTTTTTAACCTTAAACTTTTCATCACTTTTATCTGCATTCTTATAGCTAAGTTCTGTGTAACCATCTTGAGCTAAAACTTCTTGCTTAATTTCTTTAGAGCGATTTTTAAGTCTACCTCCAACAATGTATTGATAGTTGGATTGTTTTATTAACTCTAAATTCTCTTTAGAAAACATTCCTTGATCTGCTATCACAATCAAACGTTTTACCTCAAAGCGTTTTGATAGTTTTTTTATTGCTTCCTTTATTGTGTGACCTTCAAAAGTGCTTCCTGGAAAAATATCAAATCCTATTGGTCTTCCTTCTATATCTACTAACAAGCCAAACAAAATTTGTACTTCATTTATATTTCCATCTTTTCCATATCCAAACTCCCTCAACTCATCTGCTCTTACACTTTCAAAATAAAATGTTGTTACATCATACAATACCAAGTCTACTTCCATATTCCATAATGTTTTATTTTTTTCAAATATATATTCTTCTATTTTTTCTTTACTTTCTTCTAATATATCTAAAGCTCTGTATAGCTGATGCAGTTCTATCTCTATTATTCCATGATAATTGTTCTGTTGCTGATATGATTTCAATTTGCTTTTTGGTTCTCTTAACCTATCCATCAGCATTAAAAATATCGCACTAAAAAATTCAAATTCTATTTTTCTTTCCTCTTTTAGTTCTTGAAATAGTTGACCTAATCCAAACTTGTCCCATAACTTTTTTACTACTGCCACTGTTCCCCAGTTTTTTCTTCCTAATTCTTTTGCTTCTCTTATATCTATTAACTTTGGGGATTTAGTATATTTTAGCAATGCCTCCCCTATTTTTCTCAATTGCTCCGCTTTTTTCTCATCATCTATAGACCCTAGTGCTGCTACTGATCGGTGTTTTACTTTTCCTTCTTCTCGGTAGCTTTCTATTATGTGTAGATATTTTTTGTTTTTTGACTTTATTTCTCGTAAGAACATATTTTTCTCGTAGGAATATATTTTCACTACTTATTTTATAAAAATTCTGTTAGAAGTCAACTATATCAAGCTTAATTTCTATTTTGAATAAAAAAGTTTTCACTACATTTTTTCAGCAAAAAAATATCTCTTGTTGATTCTATTACACTTATTCCTTTTTTTTCTTGATTTTTACCTATCAACTGTCAAACTCAGGATAAAATATTAAATTAATAGTGCAGGGTATCTTGACCTAATTTTAGATCAAGCCCAAAATATGCTTTTGGCAAAAATGGTTTCTGAATAATTTGGGAGAAAACTGATGGAGTTTCATCCTGTTTGCAAGTTTAGCGAAGTTGGTTTTGGAGAAGCTAAAGGTTTTGTAGTTGAAGGTCACTCAATAGCAATTTTTAATATTCGTGGCAAACTTTATGCAATTGAAAATATGTGTCCTCATATGGCAGCACCTTTAGATGATGGTGTTATTGATGGACAAAAAATTACTTGTCGGCTGCATTTTTGGCAAATAGATGTTACTAATGGTCAATGTGTCTCACCTGATAATGGGCGTTGTGTTGCAACCTACCCAGTAAAAACAGAACGTGGTGTTATAAAAGTTGGTATAGAACCAAAACCAGAAGTTCCATTAGTAGACGAATAAATCAAATTTACTACCCAATTTGCGAAAACACTTCTAAGAATTTTCCATTGTAGGTTAACACTTGCCCTACTTCGCTTGCTTGAACGCCACTTGAGAGCAATTTATCTAGCAATAAATTTGATTTTTCTGTTGCAACACTAATTAATAAACCTCCTGCGGTTTGTGGATCAAAAAACTGACTGCATAGCTGGCAGAACATCAGGAGCAAAAGTTATTGTATCTCCAACATATTTTCGGTTGTTACGGTCGCCTTTAGTCATAATTTTTTCTGCTAAAAGTTCAAAAACCTGTGGCATTATTGATATTTTGTTTGTTGCTAGTTGCAAAGTAACTTGGCTTCCTTTAGCCATTTCATAGGCATGCCCCAATAATCCAAAACCAGTTATGTCCGTTGCTGCGTTAACTCCAATTTCCTGCATTATTTCTGAAGCAAGTTTATTTGGTTCTGTCATAGCTTTAATTGCAGCTTGTCTTGCTTCGTTTGATGCACGCTCAAATTTAATTCCTGAACTTATAATTCCTGTACCTAAAGATTTGGTAAGAATTAACTTATCGCCAGCTTTTGCATTTGAATTAGCAACTATTTTTCTGGGTGAATTATTCCTGTAATTGCATAACCAAATTTAAGTTCTTTATCTTCAACAGTATGACCACCAATAGGCTAACACCTACACTAGCAAGCATTTTCTGCCCGCCGCGCAACTTCACCAAAACGCTTAGTTCGGCATCTGCTGAGGAAGACCAGCAATGGCTAATGCTGGTAAGGCTTTTCCACCCATTGCCCAAACATCACTTAAAGCGTTTACTGCTGCGATTTGACCAAATAGGTAAAGGGGTGATCTACTACAGGAGTAAAAAGTCTGCTGTTTTGAACTAAAGCTGGTTCATCAGTTAACTATGAACTCCTGCATCATCAGCAGTGCTAAAACCCGCTAGCAAATTGGGGTTAGGCGTAGTTTGGCAAATAGCTCAATGTTTGGAAGCTGAATCGCTAGGAGCGACTTTAGACGCTCAACCACCACAATAGCCATTTCTGTTAATCTAAGTTTCTTTTCTTTTAACTTAGCTTCGTCTGACTAACTGCTCCAAAAAATAAATTAGGAAATATTAGATTTTATGCAATCTAGCATTCTGAGGATTGTTTAATCAAATCTTGCCAGCATTTTCTTCTGTTGCTGGATCTACTAAATAAGCAACTTTCTTACAATCATTTTAATTCTTGGTAAAAATTGTCTCTATCGCTTTCTTGCCAAGCAAATTTGCTAGTTTTTCAGTATCGCCAACCGAAAAATAACCAGGATAGTTATCTCCCAAAGTAGCAACTAGACTAGGAATATTTGTAGTTATTACAGGTGTTTTAGCTGCTAGCGACTCACATAAAACATTTGATCCGCCTTCAATTCTTGAAGTTATACAAACAAGGTTGGCAGCAGCAATAAGTTGCTTGGTTTTATTGTGAGAAAAGGATCCTAACCAATGATAGCGGATGTTATTTTCCTGAATAAGTTTTAACTCTTCCTCCATTTCTTGATTAAAGGGTAGCCCTATATGAAAACTTGTATTTAGAATCGCTAGGTAATTTTGATAGTGCTAAAGCTGTGCAGAAAGTCCTTTTCTACACATAAATTAGCAACTACTAAAGACATTAAAACTTTGGGTAGGGAAAAATATTATTTTTAGCTTCTTTTTAGCAGATTGATAAATAACCTGTGTTTTAGCTTGTAATGCTTCTGGAAGTTCAAATACACCTTGTTTTTGTAGCACTACTAAACGTGTTGCCCAATCCAAAGCTTGACGGGCTGACATGCTGCCTTGAATATTTTGGTAAAGATCTGTGCCTGTTAGTGCAACTACTAACGGTTTATTTGAATATCATTGATGAAATTTTTCAATTGATGAAAAGCTACGTAAAGCGTTGCAAGGCAAATCATTAGAAGTCTACATCTTGACCATTACTTAATTTCTGCTAACACTTACTTTATGACCAAGTTTGGTTAAAATTTGCTTAATTCCAATAGCAGTAATTTGATTACCGTTGATTAGGTCTTTTTAGATTGATGGGGTAATAAGTTGTATCTTCATAAAATATTGAAGGGTTAGCAACTTAACA
Organism: Blastocatellia bacterium; assembly: GCA_016713405.1. Taxonomy (NCBI): domain Bacteria; kingdom Pseudomonadati; phylum Acidobacteriota; class Blastocatellia; species Blastocatellia bacterium. Next base: position 2,315 of record JADJPF010000021.1, on the reverse strand, counting down.
TTGCTAACCCTTTTAACATTTAACTTAAAAATCTTAAGACATCCAGTTTGTACAAGCCAGATATTCCATTTGGTAGTAATTCTTTTCTTGGATTTAGTCCAAAATTCAATAGAACCTCGTCAGTAATATCACCTACTCGAATTTAGATTCATTCCAACCACCAAAGAAAAAGGTTCTCGTGGAACAGGTACACCGACGTTATTCCTACCATACCAGCACTTGACGCTCAATAACATAGCGAGCAGTTCCTCCGCTTTCAGTAAAGACTGATGCAGCGTGACCATAAGGTGAACTATTTTCCACTTTTAATGCTTCGTCAGCCATCTGATGCCACGAACAATTACTAAAACTGGGCCAAATTTCTTCTTGAGCTTAATTCGCATAGATGGTTTTACATAATCAATTAAAGTTGAGCCCTTTTTAAAAACCATCTTCTTGACCTGCTACAACTATTGCCAATTCCATCAACTAAAACTTTTGCTCCTTGCTGCTCGGCTTCTGTGTGATATAGCCTTCAATTCGTGCTTTGGCTTCCTTGGGGAGTACTGGGCCAATGTCTTTACACAGCACTTATGTTTTTTACAAAGCTAACCATTCGGTCAATAATATGATCTACTTTACCTCAGCCATCATTACCGATGCAGCCATACAACGCTGCCCTGCACAGCCAGACATTGAGGCAACAATATTGCTTGCACTCATTTCTAAATCTGCATCCAGGCATTACAATTAAGTGATTTTTGCTACCTAAGCTAATACTCTCTTTAAGTTAAGCTGTACCACGTCATTCAAACTATTTTTGCTACTTTAGTTGAACCTACAAAGCTAATTGCTTCTATGTCAGAATTGGTCTAAATTGCATCTACTGTATCTTTACCACCATAGACAATATTAAGCACTCCATCAGGCAGGGGATGACTTCTTTTAGCAGTTCTGCAATACGTCCTGCAGTAAAGGGACTAATTCAGAAGGCTTTAATATCCATACAATTGCCTAAAGCAAGAGCATTAGGTATATAGTCAATTAGGCACCCATATTTGGAAAGTTAAAAAGGAGTTATAGAAGCTACAATTCCAACAGGGTATTTTCTATACGACATTCTACGCCTCGGCTAACTTCCCATTACTTCGCCAGCGACAATTTGAGAGGGCGTGAGCAAACAAATTCTGTTAATTCCATAGACTTTAAGACTTCAGCTTTTGCTTCACTATAAATTTTTCCATTTTCTTCAGTTATAAGATGTGTAAGTTCTTCAATATTTTTCTAAAAGCATTCTAACGCGATAAAGAACTTGGACACGCTCTTTAACAGGCAGACTTGACCAAACGAGCAAGGCTTCTTTTGCAACCTTACAGCCGCGTCAGCTTGTTCCATACCTGAAAGCGGGACTTTAGATATAACACTACCATTAGCGGGATTATATACATCCAAAAATTCTAGGTTAACAGGGACAAATTGACCCTGAATATAATTTTACACATCTGAATACTTCATTTTTGCTCATAAAATCAAGAAAACTGCAGTGAGAACGAAGTTATATGTTAGTTTTTGATTAAATCAAAACATTGCTAATAGTTAATTAAATTAAACTTATTTGAAAATATCTTAAGGCGATACCTAATATTATGAAAACAACATCACTAAAGCAGGGCTAACGCGCCATTTAAGCAAAACTAAACAACCTGTAGCTGGAATTAAAATGCCTATTTTAGAAGTAACGCCTGCTTGGGTAATATTAACAAAAGCGGCTCATCGTTCCTACAACAGTAGGAGTAACAGCTTAATAGAAAGCTTGGACTTGTGGATTAGTGCGAAAACGTTCTAAGGATGACCTATGATAATAGTAATAAGTAACGATGGGAGAAATACGGCAATAGTAGATATTATTGCACCTAAAAATGCCTGCTACATAATAGCCAACAAAAAATAGCTGTGATTAAAACTGGGCACATAGAGGTCATTTGTCCTAAAGCCATACCATCAACAAATTGCTGATGTGTAAGCCAATGAGCGTTTTTAACTACTTCCTGTGGAATTGGTGGGATCATCACAAACCCACCACCCAAAAGTTACTGCTCCAATTCATAATGAAAAATAAAAGATAACTTTCCTAATAATGGTAAAAGAATATAGGTGTAAGTAGTAAAAGTAGTGGAATTAGCAATAACCGTTTTCAGGTCGTATTCATTGAAGGTATAAGGTAGTATCTGTTTTAGACTTTGTGCTAGCATCGGGTTTTGGCAATACAGCCTCATTAGAATGTTTTAATGAATTTAGAAAAATTCCAATATTACCCGCAGCTAAAATTACCTCAA